>JAPOIC010000055.1 GCA_029979145.1 Opitutaceae bacterium | reverse complement strand
GCTGCTCGACTGGCAGCCCCAGCAAGTCGAAGCAGAAAGAGACCACCGTCACGACCTTGTGCAGCAGGAACACGCTCAACTGGTTTTCGATCACCGACACCATCGGCGCAGAGACAAACCAAATCATCACTGGGAAAATGAAAAGGGCCGTGAGCCGCAAACGCGCATCGTCGCGCCAGCCGCCAGCGATAGGTGACGGGCTTGCGGGCGCGGGGGTCAGCAGCAGGCCAAACAGCAGGCCGGCCGTGCCCATCGTGATCGCGAGCGTGCCGGGATACGACGGCCCCGCCCCGGCGCGGTAAAATGCGCCCAGCAAAAAAATCAACGCGCCGCCGAGCAGCAGGCCTGCGATCACCAGGCCGAGGACCCACCGCCGCCAACCCGCCACGCGCGGGCTGCCCGGCGCGGCGCAGGCCGCGGCCGGAGCCTTGAACGCGGACCACCGCTCATGCACGACGTAGGCCGTGAACAGCGGCACCAGCCACCCGAAGCTGTAATCCTCTTTCTGCGACCACCAGTGCGACTGGTCCCACGCCACGAACAGCCAGAACCCCACGGCCAGCCACAGCGCGGCCAGCAACGGGCCCGGGACTTCGCGCGTGAGATTTCGTCAAAGCGTCTTCAAGCGCGGGGAGCCAAGCAGCGGTCAGCCGGAATTCAAACCTTTGCGAACACCAACGAAGCGTTGGTGCCGCCAAAGCCGAAGCTGTTGGCCAACGCCGCGCGGACTTCCTTCTTCACCGCCGTGTTCGGCGTGAAATTCAGGCCGGTCGCGGCGCAGACGGGGTCGATATTCGCGAGGTTGATGGTCGGCGGGATCAGGCCCTCCTGGATGGCCTTGACTGCCGCAAACGCGCCCATCGCGCCCGCACCGCCGAGGAGGTGACCCGTCATGGATTTCACGCCGCTGACGTGCAGGTTGGCCTTGTTCGCCGCGAAGACGGCCGCGATTGCCGCGGCTTCCTCACCGTCGCCGCCCGGCGTCGAGGTCGCGTGGGCGGAAACATAATCCACTTCCGTGGCCGCCAGTCCGCCGCGTTGCAGGGCCGCCAGCATGGCGCGACCGGAGCCTTCCGCGGCTGGAGCGAGCGACGAGAGGTGATACGCATCAGCCGTGGCGCCGTAGCCACGCACTTCGGCGTAGATGCGGGCGCCGCGACGCTTGGCCTGTTCGTATTCCTCGAGCATGAATACCACGGACCCTTCGCCGAGGACGAAGCCGTCGCGTTCCTGGTCATAAGGCCGCGAAGCCGCCTCCGGCGCGTCGTTCCGAGTCGAAAGCGCGCGCATCTGCGCGAAGGCGCCGATGGCGAGAGGAGTAACGGTCGACTCCGCGCCACCCGCCAGCATCACGTCGACGTCGCCTCGTGCGATCGCCGCCGCCGCCTCGCCGATGGCGTGCCCGCTGGTGGCGCAAGCCGAGGCCACGCTCATGTTGGGACCACGGAAATCGAGCAGCAGGCTCACTTCGCCCGCGAGGAGGTTGGGTGCGATCTGAATGATGAAGAACGGCGAGATCTTGCGGTAGCCCCCGGTCTTCCACGTGTCGTGCATCGCCTCCATTTCGGGCAGGCCGCCCAGGCCCACGCCCAAATTTACGCCCATGCGGTCGGCCGCGAGGTCGGCGCGGTGCGCGTCGAGCTCGGAATCAGCGTAGGCTTCCACCGCCGCGGCGGAGCCGAGGTGCGTGAATCGGCCGAATTTCTTCATGTCCTTCGGAGTCAGGACCTGGGTCAACGGCGCCTCGTTGGCCCCGCGCGGCTGGAGGGGCTGCGGCAACGGGCGCGTGGGATCAAAGTCCTTCACCTCACCGGCGATCTGCGCGTTGCAGCCAGTGGCGTCAAAACGCGTGATGCGGGTGATGCCGCTGCGGCCGGCGGCCAGCGCGGCCCAAGTTTCGGCGGCGGAATTGCCGACGGGCGATACAGCGCCGAGGCCGGTGATGACGACGCGACGAGGGGAGGCAGGTTGGGCAGGATTCATGGGCGGAAAGGAAGTTAACGGCAAAATTCCGCGCGCAACATGCGGCGGGACGATTCGAGGAGGGCATCACTGCGCACCGGATCGGTGGTGGCGCGGGCAAAGAGCAAGGCGCCGACGAGGGCGCTCATCAGGTGCGTAACCCGGTCTTGATTCTCGACCGGGTCCTCGGCCAAGCGCAGGGCCCGGCCGAGACGTTGCAGGTGGCGGACGAAGCCGCCGGAAAATCCATCGCGCGCGGCGCCGGTCAACCGGGGCATGTCGGCGCCGACAGCGACGACGAGGCAACCCGAGCCGCGATTGTCGCGGTGGTGGGCGGAAAGGTAGCTGTCGATCAGCAGTCGCGCCCGCCGGGCCGCGGCCGGTTGCGCGGAAATGCGGTCAAGATTAATGACCGCCGCATCAAACGCCTCGCCGCAGGCCTCGGCCACGAGCTCGGACTTGTCGCGGAAATGCGCGTAAAACCCGCCATGAGTCAGCCCCGCCCGGCGCATCACTTCGTCCACGCCCGTGCCCTCCACGCCGCGCTCGCGAAACGCCGCGCTGGCCGCCGCGACGATGCGACGACGGGTGGCTTGCTTGTGATTGGGCGGATAACGCATGACCAGACGTGAAGTCGTTTAAATGACGTTCGTCATACCAAAGCGCAAGTGCTTTCCGGAGCGCGTCCTGGGGCGCCAACTTGAACCGAGAGGGGTTTTGACTTTGCCCGGGGCGCGGTTTCTCCTGCGTTTCCCTTTCCTGATGGAGCAACTGCACGCTTACTGGCGCATGGAGTATATCGAGGCGCCCCGTTACCCGGAGACCCAGCGCCCGTTCACCGACCTGCCCGCCCTCGGCGACGACCGGCGCGCCCTGATTGTCCATCGCGGCCAGCTCTCCTATCTCCTGATGAACCGGTTTCCTTACAATCCGGGACACCTGCTCGCCATTCCGTATCGGGAAGTGACCGAACTCGAAGCCCTTTCCGCCGCCGAACGCGCCGACCTGATGGAAACCATGGTCTTCGCCAAACGCCTGCTGCAGGCCGCGATCAAGCCCGACGGCTTCAATGTGGGCTACAACCTCGGCTCGGCCGCCGGCGGTTCCATCGCCCACCTGCACGCCCACATTGTCCCGCGTTGGAACGGCGACACCAATTTCATGCCGGTCATCGGCCGCACACGCACGCTGCCCCAGTCGCTCGATGCGATGTGGGAACGCCTCAGCGCCGTCGCCGCCACCCTCCCCGCCAACCCGTCCGCCTGACCGTGGTTTCCAAGACCCTGCATTTCGCCAATCCGCGGCACCTCACCCAGCTTTACGCCGGTCGCGAGGAAAACCTGATCCACGCCGAGGCCCTCCTCGGGGTCAAATTCGTGACTCGCGAAGACTGGCTCAAGATCGAGGCCCCTGCCGCCGCCGCGACCAAGGCCGAGGCGATGTTTCAGTTCCTCGACGCCGCCCGCACCCAGGGCATGGCCATCCGCACCCCGGACTTCGAACGCATCGCGGAAACCTTCGCCCGCGGCGAAGGCGCCCAACTTCAGGCGCTCGTCGACGAGCCGCTGGTCATTCCCACCAACCGCAAGAGTATCGTGCCGAAAACGCTCGGCCAGAAACTCTACCTGCAGTCCGTCCTGCGCCACGACGTGGTCTTCGGCATCGGCCCGGCGGGCACCGGCAAGACCTACCTCGCGATTGCCGCGGCTGTCCGCGCGCTCCTGCAGAACGAGGTGCAGCGCATTGTCCTCACGCGTCCGGCCGTCGAAGCCGGCGAGGCCCTGGGCTTTCTGCCCGGCGATCTCCGCGAAAAAATCCTGCCCTACCTGCGCCCGCTCTACGACGGCTTGCACGACATGCTGGATGCGGAGGACGTCACCCGCCTCACCGAAAAAGGCATCATTGAGATCGCGCCGCTGGCCTATATGCGGGGCCGCACGCTTTCTAACGCGTTCATCATTCTCGACGAGGCGCAGAACACCACGCCGGAGCAGATGATGATGTTTCTTACGCGCCTTGGGGAAGGCTCGCGCATGGTGATCACGGGCGACATCACCCAGGTCGACCTGCCGCGTAGCAAACAGTCCGGGCTCATCGAGGTGCGCCGCATCCTCAACCACGTGCCGGGCATCGCGTTTCACAGTTTCTCCGGCGCCGATGTCGTGCGCCATCCGCTGGTGCAAAAGATCATCGCGGCCTACGACCAGTATCAGAATCCCATCCAAACCGAGGCGGGTGCCTGAGCCATGTCGCTGCTCAACCAACTCCGCACACTGCTGGGTCACCGGCGCCAACGCCGCACGGCCGAGTCCGGGGTGTTCCTGACCTTTTTGGAAAACAGCCGGCTCGTCACTGCCGGCATCTTCCTGTGCACCGTCGCCGCTATTGTCGTCATCAGCTCGGCCGGCCTGAACCCGTCTCACCTGCCGGTGCAGCCCAACCAGCTGGCGACCACGCGCATTGTCGCCGCCCTGCCTTTCACCTACGAAAGCGCCAGCCGCACCGCGGCCGCCCGCGAGCAGGTCCTCGATCGCGTGCCGCCGGTCTACAAGCTCGACCAGGCGCCGTTGCAGAAATTCGAGGCGGGCCTGCGCGAACTCCAGTCGCGCGTGGCGGACGCGGAACGACTCGCCCCCGACGGCGCCTTTACAACGAGCGAACTGCCGGTCGACCTCGTGGCGGCGTTCGAGGCCTTTAACGCCAGCGGGCCCTACCACGCCGGCGCCGAGGATTTCAAACTGCTCGTCACGGGCGTAAATCCGGACACACGCGCCGTCTTGTTCGAGTCGGGCCTGGATATTCTTCGCCAGATCTACGCCGACGGCGTGCACGACGGCAGCCTCACCGCCATGCCGGGCAACATTCCCGTCACCCAGGTCATGGGCCCCGGCGGCGTCGGCGTGCGCCGCATCCAATCCCTCGAGGAAGCGCTGACCTACCTGCGGCTGAATCTTTCCGGCGGAGACGTGCCGCGTCCCATCGCCGGCGCGCTCTTCCGTTTCCTGCGCCTCGGCGTCACGCCCAACCTGGTCTTTGACCGCGAAGCCACCGCCGAGCGCGAACGCGCCGCCCTCGACCGCTTGCAACCCGTGATGGTCGATGTCGCCCGCGGCGAGCCGATCATCGAGCCGGGCACGCGCGTGTCTGACGAACAATACGAGATGTTCATGGCCCACCGGCGCGCACTCCGCGCCAGCACCGACAACCAGCTCGACGAAGACCTGCGGCTCTTCGGCCGCATCCTGCTGGTGCTCGCCATGGTCCTTGCCAGCGTGTTCTACGTGCGGCTGGAGGACCGAGAGACTTTTCAGAGCAACACCCGCCTTGGCCTCCTCGCGCTGGTCGTGATCCTCAACATTGCCTTGGTGCGCGCCGTCAGCTCGCTCGGCGAACTCGACTTCTTTGCCGCCAACACCGACTGGGCCTCGACCCTCCCCTACATCGCGCCCTCGGCCTTCGCGCCGTTGATCGTCGCCATTCTGATCGACGCCGGCTCCGCGATCTTCATGGCGCTGTTCATCTCCATCTTCACCGGGGTGATCTATGGAAACCGGCTGGACTTGCTGGTGGTGACCTTTCTCGCCTCGACCGTCGCGATCTTCACCGCGCAGGACGTGCGCAAACGCAGTCGCGTTGTGCGCGCCGCAGGCTTGGGCGGACTGGCCATCGCCACGTTTGCGCTCCTCGTCGGTGTGGCCGACAAACTTCCCGCCCCTACGCTCCTGATGCAATTTGGCGCCGGCCTGGCGTCCGGCGTGCTCACCGGCATCATGGTCGTCGGCCTGCTGCCGGTCTTCGAAAGCCTCTTCAAGCGCACGACCAACATCACGCTGCTCGAGCTCACCGACTACAATCACCCGCTGCTGCGCCGTATGCAGCTCGAGGCGCCGGGCACCTATCATCACTCGCTGGTGGTGGCGCAGCTTTCGGAAAACGCCGCCGGCGCCGTCGGCGCCAACCCGCTCCTCGCCCGCGTCTGCGCGCTTTACCACGACATCGGCAAGACGGTGAAGCCGGAGTATTTCATCGAGAACCAGCGCGGCCGCGGTAACCCGCACGACGACAACAATCCTTCCCTCTCGGCGCTCATCATCAAGAGTCACGTGAAGGAGGGCGTCGATCTCGCCCGCCAGCACCGCCTGCCGCGCCCGATCATCGATGTCATCCAGCAGCACCACGGCACGTCGCTCATCCGCTATTTCTACCACCGCGAGGTCACCCGCACGCATGGCACCGGCACGCCATTTCGCCGCGGCGATACCAAGGATCCGCTTCCCCCGGGCCTAGTCCCCGCAGAGGTCTCCGAGACGACCTACCGCTACGACGGCCCGCGGCCGCAGTTCAAGGAGAGCGCCATCATCTCGCTGGCCGACGGCGTGGAGGCCGCCTCGCGCAGGCTGCGCCGCGTCACCCCGCAGCACCTCAACGAGCTCATCGAGTCCATCGTGCGCGAGCGGATCGAGGACCAGCAGCTGGACGAATCGCCGCTGACCTTCAGCGAGCTTTCCGCCGTCAAAGAGAGCTTCGCCCACACGATGCTCAACATGCTGCACTCGCGGGTGGACTACCCCGAGGATGACGCCAGCACCGCCCCTGCCAAGGCATGAGCTCCGGCCGCGAGGTCAGCATCGCCAATCATCACTCCCGCCTGCGCGTGGATCGCGCCGGGGTGAAGCGCCTCATTGCCGTCCTCGACAGCGCCGCCCAGCGTTTCCGCGGCGGCTGCCCCGCTGGCGAACTCTCCCTCGTGTTCATGACCGACCCGGCGCTCGCGCAGCTGCACGCTGACTTCCTCGACGACCCGACGGTCACCGACGTCATCACCTTTGAGGGCGACCCCGCCTTGGGGACCGCCGGCGAGGTGTGCGTCTCCGCGGACCGCGCCGCCGCCTACGCCCGTGAGCACGGCCGACCTTTCGCCACCGAGCTCGCCCTCTACGTGGTGCACGGCTGGCTGCATTTGGCCGGCTACGACGACCTGCAACCGGCCTTGAAGCGGCGGATGCGGGCCGCCGAGGCCCGGGCCCTGCGCTTGCTGGAGGCGGCAGACGCCCTGCCGAGGTTCGAATTGCGCAAATAATTTTGCGTCGGGCCGGGGGCTGTGAACAGTGAGCGGCACGCCATGCCCGATCACGACGACTCGAAGCTCATCACGTTTCGCAACGCCTTCCTCACGGGACTGGTGTTGCTCGCGCCGCTCGTCGTCACCGTCTGGGCCCTGCGCAACATCATCGAGGTCGTGGGCGGCTCGGTCAGCCCGGTCTTCATCTACTTTCTCCCGGAGTTCCTCCGCGACCGGCCGGGGCTCGACCTGCTCTGGGACATCATCGCCACGGTCATCGTTCTCCTCTTGGTCACGGTGCTCGGCTACGTGTCGCGGCACGTGTTCGGCAAATACCTGCTCAGCGTGGGCGAGCGCGTTATGCTCGGTATCCCCGGTGTGAGCGCGGTCTACAACACCGTGAAGCAGATCGTCGACACCTTCGGGTCCCAGAAGCGCAATATCTTCAGCAAGGTCGTGCTCGTGCAATTTCCCCGGCGCGACGCCTGGGTCATCGGCTTCCTGACCACCCGCGCCCAAGGCGAAGCCCAGCAAAAAACCCAACAGGAAGTCTGGACCGTGTTTGTGCCCACCACGCCCAACCCCACCAGCGGTTTCCTCGTGTTCTTCCCGAAAAATGAAATCGTCGAGTTGGACATGAGCGTCGGCGACGGCATGAAGCTCATCATTTCCGGCGGCGGCGTGGTGCCACCGTGGCCCGGCCCCGCTCCCGCGGAGACCGGCACCCCGACTTCCCTGCCCGGCAGCTGAATCCGCGTGCCCGGCCTCTCGCTCCAGACCGACGCCATTGTGCTCCTGAAGCGTCCACCCGGTGACGCGTTCCAAACGTGCACGGTTTTTTCGGGCGAACACGGCAACCTGATCATCCTCCAGCGCCTGCCGAAAAAGACCGGCGGCAGCCTCGCCCCGCTTGATCTCTTCGACGAAGCCTCGCTGCTGCTTGAGAGTTCCAACCAAGGCCAGACCTGGTTCGTCAAGGAAGCGCGCGTGCTGCAACGGCCCGCCGGCATCGGGCGCAGCTATGACGCGCTGCGCCACGCCTCCGGCTTTGCCAGTGTCCTTGCGCGCAACCAAGTCCCCGAGGAAAGCCGCGCCCCCGTGATGGATCTGCTACGCCAGGTGCTCGCGTCCTTCGCCGCCGCGGAACGCCCCGACATTGTCCACTTCAAGGCGCTCTACCTCTTCGCCCGCGACGAGGGTTACCCCATCCGCCAGCATTGGTTTCCCACCCTGCCGTCCGCCGACCGCGAACTCGCCCGCACCTTGCTGAATCAACCGGTCGCGGGCCAAAACGCCGACATTGCCGAAGTCGCCCGCCTCCATAATCGACTCACCGAATACCTGCGCGGCCACACGGAAATCCTCCTCGACTGACCCCATGCGCTTCGACCTCGACCAGCGCCGGGCCGAATTGAGCGTCGGCGAATTCTCCCGCTTCACCCTCGGGCCCCACGACCCCGGCGAGGGCCTGCAGGGCATCTGGCGCGCTCAACTGGGCACGCACTGGCACCAGGAACTCCGCCGCCAGGTCACCGCCGAGCACCCCGATGCCACCTTCGAGGTCGCCCTCGACGGCGAATGGCTCCACCGCGGCTGGCGCCTCGCCCTCACCGGCCGCATCGACCAACTCGTGCCCGCGCCCGTTAGTAACGTATTACGTTACAAACCGGGAGAGGTCGCGCCCGCCCCCGCGCTCACGCTGCGCGAGATCAAAACCGTGTTGCGGCCGCTGCCCGCCGACGAACATGAGCTGCGCGCTGCGCACCCGGACTACTTCATTCAGGCCGCGACCTACCTGCGCCTGCGGCGCGTGGCCGATCCGTCCGTCACGTTGCGGGCAGAGCTGCTCTTCATCGAGGCCGGCAGCGGACTTGCCCAGACCGTCACGCTTACGCCCGCCGACGAGGCCGCGTGCGTCGCGCAGATCGAACGCGTCATCGAGTTTCTCGACCTGCGGCTTCGCGCCCGCCAACGCCTCGCCGCGCTGAGCTTTCAACCGGCCTTCCCCTCGCCGCGCCCCGGGCAGGAGTCGACCCTAACCGACCTCACGTCCGCATTTGAAGGCACGCCGGTCACGCTATTCGAGGCGCCGACCGGATTCGGCAAGACGGGCGTCTTGTTGGAGTTCGCCCTTGGCCAATTGCAGCGCGGGCATTTCGACCGCGTGCTCTACCTCACGAGCAAATCCACCGGCCAGTTGCAGGTCGTGCGGCAGATCAGCGCCATGACGGCGACACCCGACGGCGGCGCGGCCGTCGCCGTGTGGCATGTGCGCAACAAAGCCGAGCATTGCATCAACTCCACCTTTCACTGCGTCAGCGAGAGCTGCGCGCATCTCGCCGACGTCGAGGCTCGCTGGCCCAACAGCGGACTCGCCCGCTTCTATCGCATCGAGGGCCACGCCCGCGACCTCGAGACCCTGCGCACCGCCGGACGCGAGGCCCGGATCTGTCCCTACGAAATCACCCGCGCTTCACTCGCATTCAACGAAGTGTGGATCGGCGACTACAACTACGTCTTCTCGCCCGGCAGCAGCGGACTCTTTTTCAACCAACCCGGATTCGAAGCCGCGCGGACGCTGCTCCTGATCGACGAGGCGCACAACCTGCCGTCGCGCGTCGCCGACGCGTGGTCACCCACCGTCCATGCCGGGGCCGCCCGGGCCCTGCTCGCGGAACTCGATCACATCGGCGCGGCCGCCCCGCTCATTCGCGCCTGGGAAAGCTATACCCTGTTCCTGTCCGCCCTCCTGCCCGTCGACCAACTCGACAATGCTTTGGAAAGCGACCTGCTCGACACCTTGGAAAAGATCGCCGACCACCTCGCGGCCCAGCCGGTCGACTACGCCGCACTCGGCCCGGACTTCAGCGCCCAGCTCTGGCGCGTGGGCGAACTCATCGGCTGGCTAAAGGACACGCGGCTGAAGAAACTCCTCTGGTGCCCGCGCGAGAGCGAACTGGCATTCACCTGCTTCGACGCCTCCACCGCTATCGGCGAGACGTTGCGCAGCTTTGGCGGCGTGGTCCTCGCCTCCGCCACGCTCACGCCG
>JAPOIC010000129.1 GCA_029979145.1 Opitutaceae bacterium | reverse complement strand
TAACTAAGAAAGCAAAGGCCGGTCGCTTAGGGGTAAGCGACCGGCCACTTCTTTTATCGGGTTGCGCAAGGCGCGCAATGACGGACGTCAGACTTGCCCCGCGGGCCCACAGGCCGCCAAGCTGAACCTTCCATGCAAATCACTTCCGACATCAATGTCGTTGAAACACGGGCCCTGCCCTCGCCCGCCGCCCTGCTGGCCGAGCTGCCAAAGAGCGATGCCCAGGCGGATTTCGTCACCCGCACGCGTCGTGATTTGCATCGCATCATTTTTACCGACGACCGGCGCTTCCTGCTGATCGTCGGCCCCTGCTCGATCCATGACCTCACCGCGGGTCGCGACTACGCGCAGCGACTGGCGAAACTCGCAGCCGAGGTCTCCGACCGCATCATGATCGTGATGCGGGTGTATTTCGAAAAGCCCCGCACCACCGTCGGCTGGAAGGGCCTGATCATGGATCCGCATCTGGACGGCACGCATGACATCGCCGCCGGCCTGCGCACCGCGCGCTCGTTCTTGCGCGAAGTGCTCAACCTCGGCCTGCCCACCGCCACCGAGCTGCTCGATCCAATCACGCCGCAATACATCGCCGACCTCGTGTGCTGGTCCGCCATCGGCGCGCGCACCACGGAATCGCAGACCCATCGCCAGATGGCCTCCGGCCTCTCGATGCCCCTCGGCTTCAAGAACGGCACCGACGGCACGCTCAAGGCCGCCCTCAACGCCATTCAGGCGGCGGCCCAGCCCCAGACCTTCCTCGGCATCAACCTCGACGGCGCCGCATCCGCCGTCGTCACCCGCGGCAATCCGTCCTGCCACGTCGTCCTGCGCGGTGGTGCCGCCGGGCCCAACTACGCGCCGGAGCACATCGCCGCCACCGAGCACCAGCTCGAGAAGGCCGGCCTGATCAAATCGATCCTCGTCGACTGCTCCCACGACAACTCCGCCAAGGATCCCGCCCGCCAGCCAGAAGTCATGCGCGCACTGCTCACGCAGATCACCGCCGGCAACCGCTCGATCATGGGCGCGATGATCGAGAGCAACCTTGAGGCCGGAAAACAGGACTTCCCCCAGCCGAAGGATCAGCTGCGCTACGGTGTTTCGATCACCGACGGTTGCATCGACTGGCCGACCACCGAGGCCCTCGTGCGCGAAACCTACGCCGCCCTCGCCCCGCGGTTCGCCTGACCCGGTCGCCCCGCAGCGCCTCCCGCGAAACCCCATAACCATTTCTGCTCCGCCCCAGCGTTCTTGGTTTATCCTGCCGTCAGTCATACTTTCTCCGTGCCCTCCGCGCCCTCTGTGTTAAAAAACTTCCACTCATGAAAACACCCATTCGCGTCGCCGTGACCGGTGCAGCCGGCCAGATTGGTTACTCCCTCCTTTTCCGCATCGCCTCCGGGGCGATGTTCGGTCCCGACCAGCCGGTCGTGCTTCAACTCCTCGAGGTGCCGGTCGAGAAGGCCATGAAGGCGCTCGAAGGTGTCGCCATGGAGCTCGACGACTGCGCGTTTCCCCTGCTCAAGGGCATGGCGCTCACCGACGACGCTAAGGTCGGGTTCAAGGACGCCAACTGGTGCCTGCTTGTCGGCGCCAAGCCGCGCGGCCCCGGCATGGAGCGCGCCGACTTGCTCAAGGACAACGGCAAGATCTTCACCGCGCAGGGACAGATCATCGACGCGGTCGCCGCGGACAACGCGCGCGTCGCCGTCGTCGGCAATCCCGCCAACACCAATTGCATGATCGCCGCGTCCAAGGCCAAGCGCCTCACGCCCGATCGCTTCACCGCCATGGTCCGCCTCGACCAGAACCGCGCCCAGGCGCAGCTCGCCAAGAAGGCCGGCACCGACCTCACCGCCGTGAAGGACATCTTCATCTACGGCAACCACAGCCCGACCATGTTCCCGGCCTTCGCCCACGCCACCATCAATGGCGCGCCCGCCGCCGGCGTGATCAAGGATGACGCCTGGCTGCAGGGTCCGTTCTGCGAAACCGTCGGCAAGCGCGGCGCCGCCATCATCGCCGCCCGCGGGCTCTCCTCCGCCGCCTCCGCCGCCAACGCCCTCGTTGACCACGTGCATGACCTCATGACCCCCGGCGCGATTCACTCGGTCGCTGTCAAGGGCGCCACCGCCTACGGCTTCGACGCAAACGTCTGGGCCGGCGTCCCGGTGCGCACCACCACGCCCGGCAGCTACGAGATCATCACCGGCTACGCCATGGATGATTTCGCCAAGTTCAAGATTGCCGCGACCAACCAGGAGCTCGTCGACGAGCGCGCGATGGTCGCCGACATGCTCGGCTAAACCACCGGTTAGGCTCCATTCTCAACGGCATCCCGCGGGATGCCGTTTTTTTGCGCCGCTCGCAGACGTAAGGGTTTGCCGCGGCCAGACACGCACGGTTGGGTGAAATGCGCCGGGGCTAGCCCGACTTTCTCCTTCAACCGTCTCTTTTGCCATGCTGCCCACCACGATTTTCCCCCTTGAAGCCACCGCCCGCGCCGCGCGCCGCGACGAAATCAAAACGCTGATCGCCTCACCGCTCGGCGCCCCGGTCTGGGCCGAGATCAAGGCGGCCGCCGCGCGCGAGCGTGACGAGCCCGCCTGGTTGGTGGATTCCATTTTCCCCGGACGCGACGTCTACAGTGCGCAGCTGAAAGGCATGGACTACACGCTTTGCCGGCTCGTCGGCCAACGCATCACCCGGCACGCCTTGATGTTCCTGATTGATGGCGACCGCGGCTGGATCGATGCCGCCATGCGGCAAATCAAAGTGCTGTTTGACGATCACGAATACCCCGCGTGGAACCACCTCGCCCGCATGCAGGTGGACGCCGACCGGATCAAGGACTTGGGCGGACTCAAACCCACCGACGCTCATCTGCGCACCGGATTGCTGGCGAAGGACGTCGGCCTCGTCCTCAATTGGCTGCGACCGCATCTCTCCGCCGAGGAGATCGAATTCTTCGTGCGCGGTTTGGAATCGCGCGCCCTTCGGCCGTTTCAGCGCGCGATCGACGACCAAGCCTGGTGGCTGGGCGTAACTAACAACTGGCAGACGTGCATTGTGGGCGGTGTCGGCGTCGCCGCTATGGCCCTGGACGGGCTTCATCCGGACGTCGAAAAAGTGCTTCAATTTGCCGATGCGAAGATGGAAGAACACCTGGCGGACTACGGCCCGGATGGCGAATTCAACGAAGGCATGGGCTACGCCGGGGCGATCGGCTTGATCGTGGATTACTACGCGGCGCGCCTAGGCTGGAACCCAGCGCTCGGCAATCGCCTCGCCGCCGCCCCGTTTCCCGACATGGCACGCTGGTCGGTGTATATGACCACTCCCCCGGGTCATTTGCTCAATTTCGGCGACGGCCACTTCAACGCCCCGCTGAAAGTGGACTGGATGCCGGCCATCGCGGCCGCCGCGCAAGATGCCACCTTGCAGGATTTCGCGGTCCGCTTCCGCTCCATCCAAGCCGATCCCGTGCAATTGCTCAGCCTGGATGCCGACCTGCACCCGACCTCCCCCGCGGGTCACTGGCCGCTCGGCCGGGCCTATCACGCCCACGGCGCTTGCATCTCCAGCCGCACATCGTGGGACTGGGACCAGACGGCCTGTGTGGTCGGCAGCAAGGCGCGCCGCGAGGACAACCATGAGCACAACGACCCCGGCCAAGTCGTGATCGAAGGCGAAGGCCAGTCCCTCATCGTCGACTGGGGCACCCCGGACACCACCTACCCGGCCGGCTTCTTTACCGAGAACCGCTTCCGGTATTTCGACACCCAGGCTTTCGGCCACAACATTCTCGTCTTCGGCGGACGAGACATGGAGTCATGCTACCAACTCAACCCCAACTACGCGACCGGTGCCCTTCACGGCAAACGCGCGGTGTATCGCCAAGGCAGCATCGTCCGCGCCGAATTTGATGACACCTGGGGGGGCCTCTGGCAGATCGACACCGCGCCCGCATGGGATGGGGTGAAGCGCAACCTCCGCACCGTCCTGCACATTCATCCCGGCTTCGTGCTCGTGCTTGACGACGCCGAGCTTGAAAAACCCGAATCCATTTCGTTGCGCTGGAACACCGCCCGGCGGCCCGCCCTCGGCGCTGACGGCGCCTTCACCCTGGCCCTCCCCGAGGTCGGCCTCAACGCCCAAGTCCTCAGCCTCGATGGCCAAGCGCTTGCCCATCGCCTCGGCAATCAGGGCTACACGGCCCCGTGGAACAAAGACCAATTCGGCGGCGACCTGCCCGAGCGCAACTGCCCCTACGTCGAGTCCCTGCTGACCTCCGATCACTGCCGCCTGCTCACGGTCTTCGCCGTGCAACCGGGCACCTCCCCGGTGGCTTGGACGCGTGACGGCGACAAACTCACAGGGCGCAGCGGTGATGCCGTGCTCGAGGTCATCATCGGAGCCGAAACCCTCACGGTTCACTCCGCCGCGCACCAACTGAACTGGAAGCTGTAGGGCGGGGACTCCGATCCCCGCCTTCGCGTCCCCTTTCCCGTTCCCGGCGGGGGTTTGGAAACCCCGCCCTACATCCGCACGCGTTGCGCGCCGCCCCGCAGGTTGCGCGTCTTCCCGCCCCACACGAATTCGCCGGCCACGCCGCGCGGCAACGTCACTTCCGCCTCGACGCGCCCCCCCTCGAATTTCGCCTTCAGCTTCACCGCGCCGCGCGGATGCGGGGTCACGACATCGAGCGACGTCAGCGTTCCCGGTGACGGCGCAACCCGCACGCGCCGGAATCCCGGTGCCGCCGGCCGCACCCCGGCGATCGTGGCATGCAAGTGAAACAGCGGATGCGAACCCCACGCGTGGCACTCCGATCGGTTGATGTCGGGATTCTCCTCCGGCGTTTTCAAATCCAGCTCCACCAAACGCCGCCACGGCGCCATCGCGGACAGCACGAGATCGCCACGGCCCAGCTGGCCGAGCGCCTCGAGCACATAGTGCTGAAAGTAGATCGTCGCCGCCGCGATGCCGGCTTCAGCCGCATTCACCCACCGGCTCACCGCTGGAGCACGCAGGCCCGCAATGATCGCCAGCGCCTGGGCGTGCTGGCTGAAACTTCCGTGCGTTTCTTCGTCGGCCCATAACCCACGCGCCTTCGACCAAAATCGGCGCGGCAACTTTCGCGCCAGTGCCGCCGCCAACCGCGACCAACGCTCCGCGAGCACGGGTTCGCCTGCCGCCCGCTCCACTTGAGCACCCGCTTGCAGCGCGAGCAGGTAGTGCAGATTGACCAAGAGCGACCGGCGACCGTCCCGCGTGCCCGGCGCCCAGCCATGCGGCCAGGTCGTGACCCAGTCGGCAAAGAGCCAGCCCGGCGGATGCACGAGAAAACCGTCGGCGTCGGCCAGCCCGACCAAAGCTTCCAGAAACGCCCGCAATCCCGGCAAACGCTCACGCACCCACGCCGGATCGTCGCGCCACCACGCATAGTCGCGCAGCATCCACGGCCAGATCATCGCGAAGGTCGCACTCTCCTGCCGGTCGCAGGCGGGAAACCGCATCGTCGGAAATCCATTTCCTCCACGCGAAAGATCAAACAGCTCGATGCCGCGCCGCACCAACCGGTCGTCGCGCGCGACGACGTAATTCACCAACATCTGAATCCGCGTGTCCGCCACATACATCATCTGTTCGTAGAAAGGACAGTCGACGTAGACTTCATGCATGCAGGCCTTCAACCCGCGCTCCGCCATTGCTACGACGGGTGTCCACCCAGCGTCGCTGGACCTGAACCGTCCGTGCGTCGCCAAGGGATAGCCCGTGCGGTCCACGCCGATCGCTCGCAGCCGCAGCGGCTTCCGGTCCACGCGCACATCCAGTCGGAAATACCGCCCGGACCGCCACCACGGCGCGCTGAGCCAACGGGTCTTGCCGTCGAGTCTCCAGCTGTCGCCGAATCCCTGAAAAAATTTCCCCGCCACCACGGCACGATCTCCTTTGGGGCCGTCGTGTTTTTCGTTTTCGCGCAACGCCTCGGTCCACTGCAACCCAATCTCTGCGCCCGCCCCGCCCGCGACCTGCAGCCGCGGAGAGCCACAAAGGTAGTCCTCGGCATCGACGAGCAACGTCGCGCGATAACCCGCCGGCAATCGCAACTCCTGTCCATCGCGCCACAACGCGTCCCAAGCCTTCGTCTCCTCCGGCGCCGCTTCGCGCTCGAACCGCACGCGTTCGGCACGCGAGTAGCGCGACAGAAACGC
>JAPOIC010000298.1 GCA_029979145.1 Opitutaceae bacterium | reverse complement strand
CGACCTGCGCCTGATAGAGGATCTCGGCATTGATTCCCTCACCATGATGGAAATCGTCATCTTGGTGGAGGAAGTCCTCCAGATGGCGATCAACAACGAAGAGCTGCGCAACCTGCGCACCGTGGGCGACGTGAAGCTCTTCATCGACTGCAAGGTTCGCGGCCTGCCCTTGCCCCAGCCGACCAAGTTTTTGCCGATCGAGCACATCGCCACGGTGATGCCGATTCAGCCGCCCTTCCTTTTCCTCAACGAGGCGTCGGTCAGCTCCGGCGGGGCCAATGCCAAATACAAGATCAGCGGCCAGGAGTTTTTCCTGCAGGGGCACTTCAAGGACAACCCGGTCATGCCGGCCTCGATCATGCTTGAGGCGCTGGGCCAGCTCGCGGTGTTGTATTTGCTGGAGGGCCTCACGCTCGAACCCGGCAAGATCGTCAATTCTTCCCAGATTTTCTTCACCGGATGCGAGGGCGTTCGCGCTCACCGCGTCTGCCGCCCGGGCGATATCCTGACGCTCTCGATCAAGCCGCGCCGCACAAAAATGCCGCTGGCGACCTTTGAGGGCTCGATTCGCGTTGGGCAGGAGAAAGCCGCGATCGTCGAGGAAATCACGCTCACCTTCGGCTTTGCCGAGGCTCCGGTGCAGCCGACCGAACCCGCCGTCAACGGCGTGGCCAAGGCCAAGGCCGACGACGTCCAGCCGCCGGCGCGCACGATAGCCGGATCCTAAGTTCGGCGCCCCGAACGATTGGTGGATGCGGCGTCTCTCGCGTTGACCAACGCCGGTCAAACGCCTTGCATGCAGGCTCCAGTTCAAGGCGAGCTTTCCTGCAACGGAAACATCCGCGTCCTGTCTCCCAACCCATGCCCAGAGTATTCATCACCGGACTCGGTCTGATCACCAGCATCGGCAACGATGTGGCCTCGGTCACCACCAGCCTGCGTGAGTTGCGGCACGGGATCCAGACCTACCCGCCGTTCGAGCCGGACAACGTGCCGGTCAAGGTGGCGGCGCCGGTGCGGGACTTCGTGACGGACTCCAACGACCCCGAGGACTGGACCTACCCCGCGACGTATCGCATCAAGCGCGAGATCATCCGCGGCATGGCTCCGCACGGCGTTTACGCCTGGTGCGCGATGCAGCAGGCGATTGCGGATGCGGGGCTGGCGGAGGATGAGGTCTCGAACGCCGCCACCGGCTTGTATGCCGCTTCGGGTGGCTCACCGCAACTGATGGGCTACATGCTCAACCGGATGCACAACGTCGGCGTGATGCGTTGCTCGCCGCTCGGCATCGTCGCGGCCATTTCCGGCACGCTCAATTTCAACCTAGTCGCGCATTTCAAGATCAAGGGCGCGTCCTGCGGGTTCTCCTCCGCCTGTGCGTCGTCATCCCACGCGATGGGTTATGCCTACGACGACTTGGTGATGGGCCGGCAGAAACGCATGTTCGTCGTGGGCGCGGAGGACGGCAACGTCGACAGCATCCTGCCTTTCGCGGGCATGCGCGCGCTGTCACTGCAGGCGGATCCGGCCCTGGCGTCGCGACCCTTTGATGCCGGGCGCGACGGTTTTGTCGGCACGGGCGGCGCGGCCGTGCTCGTGCTTGAAACCGAGGACGAGGTGGCGCGGCGCGGTGCGAAAGTTTACGGTGAGTTCGTGGGCTGGGGGCAGGCGTCGGACGGGCACAACGTGGCCATCTCGCACCCCGACGGCGAGGGCTTGCAGGCGGCGATGCTGAATGCCCTGCGCGCCACCAAGGTCGAGGCCGGCTCGATCGATTACATCAATGCCCATGCCACTTCCACGCCGATCGGCGACATTTCCGAGGCGCGCGCCCTCAAGGCGGTCTTTGCCGACTCGAGCCCGGCGGTGAGCAGCACCAAGGCCCTCACCGGCCACGGGCTTTCGCTCGCGGGCGCCATGGAGAGTGCGTTTTGCGCGTTGGCGCTGCGTGACGGCTTCATGCCGGGCTCGGCGCACATTTCCCGCCTCGACCCCGAGTGCGAGGGCCTGAACATCATCCGCTCAACGCTGGCGCAGGGCCCCCAAGTGGTGCTCAACAACAGCAGTGGTTTCGGCGGGGCGAACGTGAGCCTCGTGTTCAAGCGCGCCCATTAACGTG
>JAPOIC010000319.1 GCA_029979145.1 Opitutaceae bacterium | reverse complement strand
TGATCGGCGAAGCGCGGGGGCGAGAACTTGCTGGTCACGGTAGGTTTCAGCACGTAGCACATGGGCAGCCCGTATATCGCCACCAATTTCCTTGGACACGGGACAGTAAACCCGAAAGCCAATGAATCCGATGACTGATCCTGATGAATCGAAACGCGCAGCCCAACTCGCCAGGCCGGAGCCCCCGGTGGTGCAGCCGGGCGTTGCGCCCGGCGGAGCCGCCGGGGGCTCCGGCCTGGCCCCGCTCCCGCTGCGCTGGAGTGCGAAACGCAAAGCCGAGGTCGTGCTCCGCCTGCTGCGCGGCGAGGCGCTCGATGCGCTCAGCCGCCAGACCGCCGTGCCCGTGCCGCGCCTCGAAGACTGGCGGCAACAAGCGCTCGTCGGCGTGGAGCAGGCGCTGCAAATCCGCGTGCATGACGATCCCACTCAACTGCGCCTGGACGAAGCCAACCGCCGGATCGGCGAATTGAGCATGGAGGTCGAACTGCTGCGCGCCCGGTGCGAGAAATCCGGCCCTTTTGCCGGGCGGAGGTCGCGGCCATGAGCACCGCCACTTCCATTGCGGCACGCCAGGTTTACGGCGTGCAACGCGTCTGCGCCGCGTGGGGCTTCTCGCGCGCGACCTTCTACGCGTCGGCTCCGCTCGTGCCACCCGACGGTCTCGCGCCAGCCGCACCCGGCAAACGCGGCCCGAAAACCGTGCTCGATGACGCCGCCTTGCTCGCCCTGATTCGCGCCGATCTCGCGGCCTCGCCCTTCATCGGAGAAGGTCACCGCAAGGTCTTCGCCCGGCTGCGCTACGTCGGTGGCCACCGCGTCGGACGCAACCGTATCCTGCGTCTGATGCGCCACCACCAGCTGCTCTCACCGCATCGCACGGCCACGGTGCCGGCCAAAGCCCACGACGGTCGCATCATCACCGGCGCGCCCAACGTTCGCTGGGCCACCGACGGCGCGAAAATCTGGACCACCGCTGACGGCTGGCTGTGGTGTTTCACCGCGCTCGAACACTGGAATGCCGAATGCCTTGGGCACCATGTCTGCAAAATCGGCGACCGCTTCGCCGCCTACGAACCGGTCGCCCAGGCCGTTGCGCGCATTTTCGGCACGGCTGCGGCGCAGGCCGCCCGCGGCGTCGAATTGCGCCACGATCATGGCAGCCAATATCTCACCGACTATTTTCAAGGCCAGAGCCGTTATCACGGCTTCACGTCCAGTTTCGCCTTCGTCGGCGAACCCGAGACCAACGGCGTCGTCGAACGCTTCAACCGCACGCTCAAGGAGCAGATCATCCACGGCAAAACCTATCGCGACCGCGCGGAACTCGCCGCAGCCGTCGCCGCGTTTGTCCTCACCTACAACCGCAGCTGGCGTCTCGAAAAACTCCGCTACCAGAGCCCCCTCGAAGCCCGCCGCTCCTTCCTGCCTCCTGCCCTTTTAGCCGCCTAATTAACCTTATCTTGTGTCCAGTGAATCGGGGGCGATACACGGAACCTTGAGTTCGATCTGGCGAAGACGATTCCTCAAAAGCCATGAAGGACGTTTTTCGTGCGTTCTTAGTCGGCGG
>JAPOIC010000094.1 GCA_029979145.1 Opitutaceae bacterium | reverse complement strand
GGCGGCGTTTGTATGGCTGTCCTTTCGTGGTGCCCGCGACGGGTCGCCTCTACGTCTCCTGCACGAGGGTCAGCAACACGGGCACGGAAGCCGCGACCGCCAGCGTCATGGCAAAAGCCACGAAACGGACACGACGGCGGACAGGCAGGACACTCATGGCGGGGCGGGTTATGCCATGAGAGTCGCCGAGCGCGGATTTTACTCCCGAAAATCCACCACCGGCTGACTCACGCGTGGACGTATTCCAGCGGAGCGCGGTAGCGCACGTCCTGCACGTCGAGACGACGCAGGTGCGTTTTCAATCGGGTGAGGAAGTGGGCGAAGTCCGGGCGCGCCGCCGGACACCACGCGATTTCCGCGAGGGCGCAGACGCGCGGAAACGCCATGAACTCGAGGCGGGTCGGCGTGGCGATGTATTCGGTCCAGAGCTGCCCCTGCACGCCGATGATGTGTTTGGCTTGATCGGCGGTGAGCTCGGCGGGAATCGGTTCATAGCCGTGGACCTTGGCCAGTGGAGAATTGCCGCCGATGGCGAGCGGCTCGGTGCCCCAGTCCTCGGCTTGGTAGTGGTCGAAATAGACGAAGGGGTTTGGGCACATGATCGCGTCGTTGCCGTGCTTGGCCGACTCGATCGCGCCTTCGAGTCCGCGCCACGACATGACCGTGGCGGATGGGGCGAGCCCGCCTTCGAGAATTTCGTCCCAGCCCACCAGCTTGCGGTCGAGTTTCTTCAAGATCGTCTCGGCCTGGCGAATGAACCAGCTCTGCAATTCGTGTTCGTCCTTGAGGCCGAGCGTCTTGAGGTGCGCTTGGGTGGCGGCGTCCTGTTCCCATTGCGGCTTGATCGCTTCGTCGCCGCCGATGTGGAGGTAGGCGAAGGGAAACAGCGCGACGACCTCGGTGAGCACGTTCTCGAGGAACGTGATGGTTTCGGGCTTGGTGTTGAACAGCGTGTCGTGAATGCCCCACTTGCAACTCACGGGCTTGGCCTCGGCGAGGAGACCAAGCTCCGGATACGCCGCGATGGCCGCCTGGGCGTGGCCGGGCATTTCAATCTCGGGCAGGATGTTGATGTGGCGCGCGGCGGCGTAGGCCACGAGTTCGCGCACCTCGTCCTGCGTGTAGTAGCCTTCGACGGGTTTGCCATCGCCACCGAGACTCTGGCCGTTGCGAAGATTGACCGCCATGTGTCCGCGCGGCGACTCGCGGCGTTTGCTGCCGATGGCGGTGAGCTTGGGGTATCGCTTGATCTCGATGCGCCAGCCCTGGTCGTCGACGAGGTGCCAGTGCAAGACGTTGATTTTGTGCTGCGCGAGCACGTCGATGAACTTCTTGAGCGCGGGGAGCGGTTGAAAGAAACGCGAGCTGTCGACCATCACGCCGCGCCACCCAAAACGTGGCGCGTCCTCGATGTCGGCGCAGGGGGCGGTCCATTTCAGGTCGGGGCGCGGCTGTTGGTCGTAGACGGCCGGCGGAAAAAGCTGCAGGAGGGTTTGCACGGCGTAGAACGCCCCGGCGGCCGTCGCGGCGCTGATCAAGATTTCCTTCGGCGCCACGAGCAGCTGGTAACTCTGGGGCGGCAGGGTGGAGAGGAGGTTAAACTTGATGCGGATGTCGCCGGTGCGGTCGTTGACGGGAAAGTCCCAGCCGGTGCAGGTCGCAAGCCGGTCGGCGAGGAACTGCGCACTGGAGCGCAGGGCGTCAGGGGCGTGGATCGCGGCTGCTTCGCTGAGGACGAAGTCGGGATGGTCGAGCCGCTCGGCGCGGCTGGGCTGGGGGACGAGGGGAAGGGGTGTCGTCGGCATGCGCGCCGATGCAGGCAGTCCCGTGCGGCGATTTCGAGCCGAATCGGGACGTTGCCGACGCCAACTTCCCGATTCAATCCGTCATAGGGTTACGCAGCATTGACGGTCTCAATGCGCGATCAACATCCTCTGCCTGTTCCCCATGCGCCCCATCGTTCAAATTTCGCTCGACCTCACCGACATCAAGGAGGCGCTGGCGACGGCGGAACTCGCCCGCCGAGCCGGGGTGGACTGGCTTGAAGCCGGCACACCATTGATTCTCGCCGAAGGGCTGCATGGCGTGCGCGCCTTGCGCGAGCGGTTTCCCGACGTGCCGATCGTGGCGGATCTCAAGACGATGGATGGCGGCTACCTCGAGGCCGAGATGATGGCCAAGGCCGGCGCCACGCATGTGGTCGTCATGGCGCGGGCGCACGAAGAGACATTGAAATGTGTCGTGCAGGCCGGGCGCGATCACGGGGTGAAGGTCATGGGCGACAACCTCGGCTGCCCTGACATGGTGGCCGGTGCGAAACTGCTCGAGGACGCGGGCTGTGATTTTGTGATCCACCACATCGGCTACGACGAGCGCCGCGGCATCGCCGCCGCCGGCCACCGCATGCCAAGTCCGCTGGACCAGCTGCGCGAGGTCGTGGCGGCCGTGAGCGTGCCGGTGCAGGCGGTCGGCGGCCTCACCCTTGAACAGGCCGTGCGCACGCCGGAATACGGCGCTCCCCTGGTGGTCATCGGCGCGCCGTTGGCGGTGGATGCCGATGCCTTTCGCACTGCCGACAGCAATCTCGAGGGCACCCTGCGTCTGATCTGCGACCGCGTGCACGGCTACGGTGAAGTCGCCGTGAAGGCGCGGCGATGAAGACCGTTTTACAGGAGAAAACAGAGGGAGCGGAGTGAACATGATTCCCTCGATACTTTCCTGAATTTCTCCTCTGTTTCCTCCGTTCCCTCCTGTAGGATTCATTTCTTAATTCCCCATGAAGTTTCCCGCCGTCGTCAATTTTGCTCCTGAAGCTGGCAGCGTTGAGCTGCGAGAGGTGTCCCGGCCGGAGCCGGGCGACCAAGACGTGATCCTGGCGGTTGAGGCCGTCGGCGTTTGCGGGAGCGATCTGCACCAATGGCACAGCTCGCATAGCTGGCCCGTGAATTACCCGGTGGTGCTCGGCCACGAGTTTGGCGGCGCCATCGCGGCGGTGGGTCGTGAGGTCAAGGGCTGGAGCGAGGGCGACCGCGCCGTGAGCGAGACGGCTGCGGTGATCAATCCAGACAGCCCGCTCACCCGTGCCGGGCTCTACAATCTCGATCCCAACCGCAAGGGTTTCGGCTACGGTGTTGACGGCGCGATGACGCGTTTCGTGCGCGTGCCATCCCGCTGCCTACACCGCGTGCCCGCCAAGCTGGCGATGGAGGAGGCCGCGCTGACCGAGCCGTGCTGCGTCGCCTACAACGCCGTCATCAACAACGCCTCGATCAAACCCGGCGACCGCGTGCTCGTGCTTGGTCCCGGACCGATTGGAATTCTCTGCGCGGCGATGGCGCGGCTGGCGGGTGCTGAGGTGGCGTTGGTTGGTCTGGAGCGCGACCGGGTGCGCCTCGAAATCGCCGCCAAGGCCTACGGCTGCGAGATCATCATCGGTGACGCCACCGCCTGGGCCGAGGAGCGCGACGGCCTCGGTGCCGATGGCATCATCGACGCGGCCGGCGCCTCGGTGGCGCTGAAGATCGCGCTGGAGCTCGTGCGGCCCAACGGCTGGATCAGTAAGGTGGGCTGGGGCCCGCAGCCGCTGAACTTTTCCCTCGATCCGCTGGTGCAGAAAAACATCCGCCTGCAGGGCAGCTTCAGCCACAACTGGCCGGTGTGGGAACGCGTCCTCGCGTTGCTCGCCTCGGGCCAGCTCGACGTGAAGGCCGTCACCGGAGGCATCTGGGGCTTGGAAAACTGGCACGAGGCCTTCGAAAAAATGCATTCGGGCGCGATCGTGAAGGCCGTGCTCAAGCCGGTCTGACGCCATGGCGGAGCACCTCGCCACGATTGCCTGGGAGCGGCGCGAGCCGGATTTCCTGCGCGGCCGTTACTCGCGCGAGCACACCTGGACCTTTGATGGCGGCGTGACCGTGCCGGCCTCGCCGTCGCCCGCCGTGGTGCCGCAGCCGTGGTCCAATCCCGCCAACGTCGACCCGGAAGAGGCCTTCGTGGCGGCGGTGTCGAGTTGCCACATGCTCACCTTCCTCTGGCTGGCGGCGAAAGCCGGCTACGTGGTTGACCGCTACCGCGACGAGGCGATGGGCGTGATGACCAAGAATGAACACGGCGTGCCGTGGGTGAGCACCGTGACGCTTCACCCCAAGATTGTTTACAGCAGCGACCGCCGGCCGGATGCCGCCGCTGAGGCCGACCTGCATCACCACGCCCACGAACAGTGTTTCATTGCGCAATCCATCCGCACCGAGGTGAAGGTGGCGGCGCCGGCATCCCCTTGATCCCCTTATGCGACTGAAAGACAAAGTCATCATCGTCACCGGCAGCACGAACGGCATCGGCCGCGGCATCGCCGAGCGCTGCGTCGCCGAAGGCGCCCGCGTGCTTATCCACGGAATCGAGCGCGAGGAAGGCGAGGCGCTGGTCAAGAAGCTCGGCCCCGCTTCTGCCCTGCACATTGACGACTTGCTGGATCCCGGCGCGCCGCCGCGCGTCGTGGCCGCCGCGCTCAAGACCTTTGGCAAGATCGACGGCCTGGTGAACAACGCCGCGATCGTGCCCCGGCACACGCTCGAGACCATCACGCTCGAGAAGTATGAGCGCACAATGACGATCAACCTGCGCGCGCCGCTATTTCTCATCCAGGCGGCGTTCCCGCACCTCAAGGCGAGCCAGGGCAGCGTGCTGAATATCGGCTCGATCAACGCGCTGAGCGGCGAGGCGACCTTCATTGATTACAGCACGTCGAAGGGCGGTTTGCAGACGTTGACTCGCAACCTGGCCAACGCGCACGGCACCGATCGGGTGCGCTTCACGCTCTTCAACGTTGGCTGGGTGCTGACGCCGCGCGAACAGGCAGCGCAGGTGGCGCAGGGGCTGCCCGAGGACTGGGCCGACCATGTGCCGCCGCTTTATGCGCCTTCTGGCAAGCTGATCATGCCGGAGGCGATTGGCGCCGCGGCGGTGTTCTGGCTCGGCGACGAGTCACGACCGATTACGGGCTCGGTAATTGAACTCGAGCAATTCTCGGTCTACGCCCGCAACCCGGTGAAGACGAACGACTGATCCGATGCCTCAACTCGCCGCCTTTCCGAAAGCCTTCATGCAGCAGCTCTGCAAGGATGGCTCCATGACGCTGCAGCAGTGGGTTGATCTGGCTGCGCCGCTCGGCGTGGCCGGACTGGAATACTACAGTGGCATGCTGGAACTGGCCGATTCGACGCAGTGGGCGAAGGCGCGTCACCAAGTCGAAGCTGCCGGCATGGTGATCCCGATGCTCTGCTGCTCCCCGGACTTTTCCCAACCCGACCCGGAGTTGCGCCGTCAGGAAATTGAAAAGGAAAAGACGTGGATTCGCATGTCGGCCGAGCTGGGCGCGAGCTACTGCCGGGTGTTGTCCGGCCAACGGCGCCCGGAGCTGACGACCGAGCAGGGGCTCGACATCGTAGTCGCCAACATTGAGGCCTGCCTGCCCGAGGCCGAAAAGTGCGGCGTCACGCTCATCCTGGAGAATCACTACAAGGACGATTTTTGGACCTACCCGGAGTTTGCGCAGAAGCTGAATGTGTTTTGCGCACTGGTGGACCGGCTGCATCACCCGCATTTCGGCGTGAACTACGACCCCAGCAACGCCTTCTTGGCCGGCGACGATCCGTTGGAACTGCTGGAACGCGTAAAGCATCGCGTCGTCACGATGCACGCCAGCGACCGATATCTGCTGAGTGGCACGTTGGAGGACTTGCGCAACGAAGAGGGCGGCGCGCTCGGCTACGCCAAACGACTCGCCCACGGCGAAATCGGCAAGGGCCTCAATGACTACGACGCCATCTTCGGCACGCTGAGCGCGGTCGGTTTCGACAGCTGGATCAGCATCGAGGACGGCGTGAACGGCATGGACCAGCTGGCCTCGAGCGTGAAGTTCCTGCGCGGCAAGATTGCGCAGCATTGGCCGGCGAAGTGAGCCCGAGCATTGGTTGAACAGGAGATCACGGAGGGCGCGGAGAATTCGAGCCTGCTGACCGATGGAATTTACAGGAGGTAGCGGAGGTAACTGAGGGAGGGATGAAGGTGGAGGGCGTTGACCTCAACGCGCTTGGTGCGGCTGTAGGGCGGGGCGATTAGGTTGGGGGCCGGAAAGGCGCACCGGGGGCGGCGCATCCCATATGCAGCATTTGATGGAGCCGCGGCGCCCTCGCCGCGTTGGTGAGGCGATGAATGTAGGGCGGGGTCGCTGACCCAGCCGTCGAATCAGTGGACGCGTGCGTCTTGGCGGGGTCGGCGACCCCGCCCTACAATTACCCCTGTTGCAACGCGTAGAGGTCAGCTTCGCTCATCGTGAAACGCAGGTGGATCGTGCGGCCGGCGAGTTCGGACCAGGCGCGCTGCTTCGGCCAGGGCACGGCGTGGTGCGTGCTGTCGCCGAACAGTTTGGCGGCGTGACGGCCGGAGAAGTCTTCAATGGGCTGGCGGTTCTCATCGAGCGCCTCGACACGAATGGTGCCGGCGCCGCTGGTGGCGAAATTGAGGCAAAGGGTATCGCCGACGGCGACGAAAGCCTTGGTGAGCACGCCACCGCGCCGGGCGCCGGCGCGGAGACGGGCAAAGCCGTCGCGGCGCAGCGTGTGCAGGCGCAGGTGGCAGGTTGGCGTCGCATAGTGGTGGCAGCGGTAGATGCCCCAGGTGGCGCCGCCGTCGAGTTCGACGAGGCCGGCTGACACCATGTTGTTGCGGCCGACCCAGTCCGTGGGGTCCGGTCCGGGCTTGATGTAGGCTTGGGGAAAGTGCCGATCGTAAATCGCGCCGCCGCGGCTGGTCATGAACACCGTGTCGGACACGTCGTTCTCGCGCTTTTCCAACACGCCGAGCGCGCGGGCCTGGGCTGGCTCCATCCAGCGCCGCTTGGGCACGAAGCGCGAAGGCAGGGCGAGATAGAGGTGCGGCGCGCCGGGGCAGGGGAAAGTGACGTTGGTGTAGAGCTCTTCTTCCGGGGCGTCGCCGAAATTCATGCGCTGCGCCGGGGACCAATTGCGGAAATCGTTGGAGGTCGTGCGGGCGATGGTGCGTTTGCCCTTGTAGAGTCCCTCGGTCCAGACGCGGAAGTAGAGCACATAGCAGCCCTCGCTTTCGGACCAGAAGGGCACGTTTTGCGAGTCGAACACGCCGTCGCGGAACACCGGACCGTCCTGCAATTTGTGCCAGTGGATGCCGTCGGCCGAGCCGAAGGCAAACAGGCCGCCCTTGTCCTCGCCGCCCACTGCCTTGAAGCGCTCGGCGGGCGGGGCGGCGGGGTTGCGGTCGAGGAATGGCGTGAAGTTGTGCGAGGTGCGTTCCTGCTTCGACGGGTCGATGTGGATGATGTTGGTGTCGTTGCGCTCGTCGTCAGGGATCAGCCCCAGCGGGGGGCGGGTCCAGGTAAGTCCGTCGGTGCTCTCGGCGTAACAGCTGGCGGAGCGGCGTTTGAGGTCGCCGTGGCCGCGGTAATACATGCGGTAGCGGTCGCCGTCGCGGATGATCGTCGCGTAGAGGCTGTAAGGACCTTCCCACGGTT
>JAPOIC010000144.1 GCA_029979145.1 Opitutaceae bacterium | reverse complement strand
GGGTGTATTGTAGGGCGTATGCGGGTCCCAGAGATTGACGTGCAGGAACCAGTTGTCCGAATCGTCAGGCTGGCGGGCGATCCAGTCCAGGGCGAGCGGTTCCACCTCATCGGCGTTCTCCAAGCCGCCCCAGCCATTGTTGTGAATCTCGTTGAATCCGGCATACCAGTGCCACGCCGAGTGACG
Source organism: Opitutaceae bacterium (assembly GCA_029979145.1). Taxonomy (GTDB): domain Bacteria; phylum Verrucomicrobiota; class Verrucomicrobiia; order Opitutales; family Opitutaceae; genus Cephaloticoccus. The sequence goes on along the minus strand of JAPOIC010000144.1, from coordinate 5,443 downwards.
CTCACCAAAGCTGCTGATCGTCGTGGTGTGCAGGCCGAGGTGGTGCAGGCAGCGCATCCAGTTCGTGCGGCCCAGCGTCGACGTGAAGTCGCGCCCCGGACCTTCATTGAACGGCTCCGCCGCCACTCCACCATGGTTCACCACGCCGTTGTGAATGCCAAAGCGTCCGCCAAAGAGCGCCGTGCGCGAAGGCAGGCACGGCGCGTCGGAGACGTGGCAGCCGGTGAAACGCACGCCTTGCGCCGCCATGCGGTCAATGCAGGGGCTCGTGTTGCGGTGGTAGCCGTAGCAGCCGAGGTGATCGGCGCGGAGCGAGTCGAGGTCGAAGTATAAAATGCGCATGAAACAGGAACTCAGGGGAGGGGATTCTGCGCATCGAAACATTCGCTCCCGAGCTCGCAATGAAAAATCAAACGGAGTCCGTCATAGCCCCGCCTTGTGCCGTCGACACTTTGCCGGAAAAGTGCACGCTGTTCGCATCCGTTGGTTGCCCATGACTAAGCAGCTTTGCCCGCTCATTTTTTCCGCCGTGGCCCTTGCGTCGGCGGCATTGGCCGCGCCGGCCGCCAAGCCCGAGGACAAGGTGGTTGAGCTGCCCCCGCTGACCATCGAGGAGACCGTCACCACGCCGTGGTGGTTCGCGTCAGTCGGGGAAGCCGAGATCCTTTCTCGGCTCCCGGAGGAGGTCACGCGCCAGCTGATTCGCCGCCAGTATCGGCTGCACGCCCTGCTGCAGCTCCTGATCCCATCCTCGCTGCAGGTGCGTCGCGAGCTGCCGCGCCTCTACGTCTTTTACAACGCGCAGAATCAACCGGCGGTGAACCGCGACATGGTTGCGCAGATCGAGGCCCAGGAGAAGGCGGCCGGAACGACCGAGGACGCGACCGGCAAATTGCACGTCGGGTTCATGCCGAATTTCCGCTTTTGGGACGAGGACAGCCTGGGTATTTTCTTCGTGGTTGATCCCAACGCGCAGGATCGCGAGGACATCTCCCTTTCGGCGGGCTACGTGCGTTACCTGATGACCGCCCGGGCCCCGGCCGCGCCGGGGTGGTTTATCGAAGGCGTGATGACGCTCTACAACAACGCCGAGTTGAGCGTCCCGCCGCTGAAGTCGCCGCTCGACATCATGGCCGCGACCCAACTCCTCGAAGCCCCGCGCAACGACCGGGACGAATTCACCTTGCAGCCCTTGGATGCGTCCGCCTTTGCGGCGACCGGCCCGCGCGGCACCTACGCACCGCTACCGCCGCTGGCGGCGCTGCTGGGCACCGCTGGGGCCCCCGGGGCCACCCCCGAGCAGTTGCGCGCCACAGCGGCACTGTTTGTGCGCTGGGCCTTGGACCCTGGCCGCAAGTCTCCGCGCCGCGGCCAGCTGGAAGAGCAGCCCCGAGTCGACGGCGTGCCGGCCCGCACGGTTGCGCTCTGGAAGTATACCGAACGCGCCAGCCGCCAGCACGTGGATGAAGCCTGGTTTCAGGACTGCTTTGGCCTGGACTACGCCGCGGCCACCCAGGTCCTGCAGGCTTACCTGCCCGCCGCCGCCCGCGATACCTTGGTCCTGCGCGCCGCCCAGCCAGTCAAGGTGCCGGACTACGTCTTGCGCGAGGCCACCCCACTCGAGGTCAGCCAAGTGCGCGGCGAGATCACGCGTTTGGAAATCGATTACGTGCGTGAACTTTTACCCTCGTTGGTGGAGCCCTACCTCGCTCAGGCGCGCCGCACCTTGCGCCGGGCCTACGACCTCGGCGAGCGCGCCCCGCGACTGCTGGCGTCGATGGGCTTGTGCGAAGTCGACGCCCGCGACGATGCCGCCGCGTTGCCGTTCCTGCGCGCCGCCGCCGACGGCGGGGTGCGCCGCGCCATGGCGTGGTATCACCTGGCGCGGATTGAATTCGACCAATTGACCGCCCGCAAAGCGGGGGTCGCGCCCAAGCGCGAGGAACTCAAGGACATCCTCGCGCACCTCGGCACCGCCCGCGAACAGTCACCGGCACTGCTGGAGGTTTACGAGCTCTACGCCAAGATCTGGACCGCCGCCGAACTGCCACTCACGCGCAACGCCACGACACTGTTCTACGCCGGCGTGCAGCAGTTTCCCCAGCGTCCCCGCATGCTTTACGCCGTCGCAGCGCTATTCACGCAGCATGGCCGCCACGAAGAAGCCGCGCCCTTGATCGCGCGCGGTCTCGCGCTGGCCACGACTCCGGCGCAGCGCGAGCGCTTTAAACGGCTGCTACCCGCGGCGCCGTGACCAACCGCTAGCAAGGGGGATCGCGGTCGGTCACGTCGAGGTTCGGCGCAGGCACGCGCGGCCGGCTGTAGTAGCGCGCCAACATCTCCCGCCATTCGGTGTCATGACGTTCGCGGCGTTGCACGGCGCGATATTCCGATTCGCCGGCCATCAGGATGAAAGTGAAGAGCAGGGCGCCGAGCACGCTCTCCAGCCAGAGCAGCATCACGACGATCCCGACCACGGAGAGAATCTTGCCGACCAGCGCCGCGCGGCGGGTGGCTTCAAGATAAGGCATGCGCGTGGCCAGTCCGGCGCGCAGGATGCGCCCGCCATCCATCGGGAACACCGGCACGAGGTTGAACAGACCCATGACCAAGTTGGCGGCGAAGAGCTGATAGAGCAGGCCCTCCGCGGTGTAGAAATAAATCACCTCCGGCAGTCGCGTCACCGGCCACCACAGCAGGCCCGCGATCACGAAGTTCACCGCTGGCCCTGCCAAGGTGATGAGCAGTTCCTTGCGTGGCTCCCGCGGCAACGAGTCAAATTCCGCCATGCCGCCAATGGGCATGAGCAGGATCCGCGACACATTTACGCCGTAACGGCGCCCGGTGAACGAGTGTCCGAGTTCGTGCAGCACCACACATGCGAAAAACGCGGCGACGGTCAGCAGACTCCAGATCAGCCCGTCCGCGCGGGCATACGTCCAGCCTTCCCAACCCACGTAGGCGAGCAGGAGGAAAAACGTGGCATGCACCTCAAGCCGGATTCCGCGGATGCGAAACAACTTAATTGACCATGACAGCATGTGGCCCAACAAAACGTCGTTCCGCGGTTTCGCCAGTGCAAGTTGTCGCCGCGGGGTGCTTGCGACCATGCCCGAAACCTCCGCCTCCACCATCCTCATCATCGATGATGACGCCGACATGCGATATTCGCTGGCGCGCGTGCTTTCCACTCAGGGCTACAAGGTCACAGAAGCCGGCAGCGGTGAGGACGGCGTCGCCGCGGTAAAGAAAGGCCCGGCTCCCGATTTGATCTTCCTCGATATCCGCATGGGCGGCATGAGCGGCATCGCGGCCCTTCAACACATCCGGTCGGTCAATTCACGGCAGCTTGTGATCCTGATGACCGCCTTCGGCACGGCGCAAACAGCGATCGAGGCGATGAAATACGGCGCCTTCGATTACATCATGAAACCCTTTGATCCGGCCAAGGTGCTCGCCTTGGCGGCCAAGGGGGCGCAGGCCCACGCCGACCTTCGCGCGGCGGGTGACTATCAGCCGACGGTGAACCCCGACGACTACCGCGAGGGGATCGTCGGCTCGGCGCCGGTCATGCAGGACGTGTTCAAGATCATCGGCCAGGTCACCGCCAGCGACGTCACCGTGATGATCACTGGCGAGAGCGGCACGGGCAAGGAGCTCGTCGCCAGCTCGATTTGGAAGCACTCCCACCGGGCCAACAAGACTTTCATCGCCGTCAACTGTGCGGCCATTCCAGACAATCTGATCGAGAGCGAGTTGTTCGGTCACGAGAAGGGCGCGTTCACCGGCGCCACCGCCCAGCGCATCGGCAAGTTCGAACTCTGTGATGGCGGCACCATCTTTCTCGACGAGATCGGCGACATGGCGCTCGCTACGCAGACGAAAATCCTGCGCGTGCTCCAGCAGGGCGAAATTCAACGGGTCGGCGGCACGGGCACCCAACGCGTGAATGTCCGTATTCTCGCCGCCACCAACAAGGATCTTGAGGCAATGGTGAAGGCCAAGACCTTCCGGGAGGACCTCTACTACCGGCTCAACGTTGTCCGCATCAAGATGCCGCCCCTGCGCGAGCGCACCGAGGACATCCCGCAGATCGTCGACTACTGCCTGCAAAAGCTCGCACGCAAAAAAAAGACGCGCGTGACCAAGGTTTCGCCCGAGGTCCTGGCCCTGTTCGCCCGCCATGAGTGGCCGGGCAACGTGCGCGAGCTGGAAAACGTGATCTACCGCAGCGCCGTCATCGCCAAGGGCGATGCGATTCTCGTGAAGGACCTGCCCGCCGAGCTCGGCGGCTCGGCCTTGTCGCAAAGAGCCGCGCCCTTTGAAGCCCCTGGGCATGCGCCGGCCGCCACCGCGGCCGGCCTCACGGTGTCCGGCGCGCTGGACTTTCTCGCGACCGAATTGGCCAAGGCTGACGCCCCGGTGATTCCGACGATGTCCCGCGAATTGGCGCAACGCCTCTTGGCCGCGTGCGACGGCAACGAAGCCGCCGCGGCCAAGCGCCTCGGCATCACCAAGCCCGCCCTAAAAAAGCTGCTCGCGTAGTTGCCGGTCGCTGTATTCCGCCCCGGCGCCGATCCCGTCCAATACCCATGCGCCGGATGTGAGTTTATCCACGGTTCAAATTCACCCCGGGGCGGAGCGCCTGCCCTTCACGCATCAGGGCCCCTTCGTCACCACCGGTGACGGCGCCGTGCTTTGCTTTGACGAGCGCCTGGCACATCGCAGCCGCGACGAGGGCATCACATGGGAGTCATACCACCTGTTCTCGAAGTCTGGGAAATACCACCCGAGCACCGAGCGCGCCCTGCTGCAGACGCGAAGCGGCGTTACGATCGCGGCTTGGGTGAATTTGGTGGAGAAGCAACACGCCCCGGATTTCCGCTGGGGTGGACCACCGCACGAGTTTGCCCAGTGGATTCTGCCCACCTACGTGAGCCGCAGTCATGACAACGGCCGCACTTGGGATGAACCCATTTTGCTCAACCGGCCATGGTGTGGCTGTCTGCATTCGATGATTCAGACACGCAGCGGGCGCATCGTGCTGGTGGCGCAGGAGATCATTCCCGCCTGGCGGCATGGCACCGTGATGTTCTTGTCCGACGACGACGGCCTTACCTGGCAACGCAGCACTGTGCTCGACAATGGGGTGGGGCGCCACGACCACGCGGGCTCGTGCGAAGGCACCGTGATCCAGCGAGCGGACGATTCGTTGTATTTGCTGCTGCGCAACGAATCCGGGTTCCTGGCTGAATCCGTTTCGACTGACGAGGGCCTCACGTGGTCGCCGACGCGGCTCACCGCCATTCCCAGCGTCACTTGCTGCGCCCAACTCAACACCTTGGCCGACGGGACCGTGACGTTGCTTTGGAATCCACCTCCACGTTACGAGCCGGCGGCCGCCCCGGCGCCGGGCCAAGCGCCGGTTGAGCGCGCCGGCCTG
>JAPOIC010000303.1 GCA_029979145.1 Opitutaceae bacterium | reverse complement strand
TTCAGAAACCAAGAAACCAGGAACTCCGATTTCGTGGCTTCCTGGCTTCTGAATTTTCTCTGCGTCCTTGCGCCTCTGCGTGAGATCCGCCGATCGAAAGCAACGGCTGGGATTGCCGCGAGCAGAGTGAAAGCTCACGCTCCGAACATGCATCACCCCATGGGCCGCGCCCTCTACCTCGTGTTCGGTCTGATTGGTTGGAGCGTCGCAGTGCACGCTGAGCCCGCGTTGCCCGACGGACTTTACGCTGAGTTCGCCACCCCGCGCGGGACAATCACATGCGAACTGTTTTACCGCGAGGCGCCGCTTCCCGTCGCGAATTTCACCGGGCTCGCGGAAGGGAAACTCGGGCCGAATCCAGGCACGCCCTATTTTGACGGCCAGGTTCTGCACCGTGTCGTGCCCGGATTCGTCGTTCAGGGCGGCGATCCCACCGGGACCGGTGAAGGCGATCCCGGCTACAAATTTCCCGACGCCTTTGTGCCCGGGTTGCGGCACGACGCCGTCGGCATCCTCTCAATGGCCAACGCCGGGCCCGACACCAACGGCTCGCAATTCTTCCTGACGCTGCGCCCGGTAAACCGGCTGAACTATCTGCACAGCGTGTTCGGCAAAATCGTGCGCGGCGGCGACGTGCTGTCGCGGCTCGAACAAGGCGACGCCCTCTCGTCCGTGCGCATCCTGCGCATTGGCGCCGAAGCCGTCGCGTTTCGCAACGACCCCGAGGCCTTCGCCGCGCTCGTCGCCGCGGCGCCGCGCTACTCGGGAACCACCGAGCCGGGACCTGACGCGGCCTTCGCCGACCCCGATGGGTTGCTGCCCGCCGATGTGCCCCGCGCGGTGTATTTCAACTACCAACTGCACAACTTTGCCCGCGCCACCGGCCTGCGCATCGCCCTGCGCGTGGCGGCGACCTACACGCCGGACCCACCAAGCCAGCGCCCCGGGGCCCAAGCCCGAGCGCTCGCGGATCACCTTGGGCTTGTGCATTCGGGTGTCGCCGCCGTTTGGTTCGCCGACACCGGCCAGTGGGGCCTCTGGGTGGGCGACCGCGAACTGCCGCGCTTGGTCGGGCGACCCGGCACCGCCCACGACTTCATGCAGGCCAAAGCGCTCCACCCCGCCAAGCAGGCGCTGATCGCCCGCGCCGACGCGCTGGCGGAGGAATTGATCGCGGGCGATTCCGCGCGGGCCGCGGCCGAGGGCCGGGCCTTCGGCGAGCCCGAGCGCCTAAAGGCTCGCCTCGACGCCATGATCGAGACCCTGTTCACCACCTTGGAACCGCGGCCCTGACTTGCGCCGCGCCCCGCCGCACCTACGCTGGCCTTTACCATGCGCAATTTCCTCGTCTTGGTTTTGGTTGGCCTCGGCCTGCTCACCCTCGCCCTCGTGGTGCGGTCCGGCATCTTCGCCCGCAAGGAACCCGGCCGCCCGATCAACAGCACGATGCGGCTGGCGATGGAAAACAACGGCCGGCCCGAGCTCAGCACCGAGGACGCCTGGCTGGTCGAAAAACAATTCACCGCCAAGCACCGCCAGCCCTCCGGCCTGATGTATGTGCCGCGCCAAGCGGGCGAAGGCCCGACGCCCACCATCGGTCAGGAAGTCGTGGTCGACTACCAGGGCTGGTTGCTCGACGGCACCGTCTTCGACAGCTCCTACGACAAGGGCGCGCCGCTTACCTTCCGGGTCGGCGTCGGCCAAGTCATTGCCGGTTGGGATGAAGCGCTCCTCAACATGCGCAAGGGTGAGAAACGCACTTTGATCGTGCCCCACTGGCTCGCCTACGGAGTGAACGGACGCGCGCCGCGCATTCCGCCGCGGGCCACCCTCGTGTTCGAGGTCGAGCTGCTCGACATCCGCTGATTCCGGCGTCAGGTTCCTCGCAGCTGGCCCGGCCGGCCG
>JAPOIC010000307.1 GCA_029979145.1 Opitutaceae bacterium | reverse complement strand
GCGAAGAGCTTTACCTCCGGCGTGAGCAAGGTGTCCAATGCCGCGAGGTCGAGACCGCCCTCTGCATTTTCACCGAGCACCGGCACGAACTTCAGGGTGGCGCCGCTGGCCTTGGCTGCCTGCTGCCACGGGATGAGGTTGGAGTGGTGCTCCATCTCGGTGGTGAGCACGACATCACCGGGCTTGAGGTGGGCGTGACCCCAGCTGCGGGCGACGACGTTGATGCTCTCGGTGGTGCCGCGCGTGAAAATGATCTCGGCCGGATCGGCGGCGTTGATGAATTGGGCGACGCGGGCGCGGGCGCCCTCGTAGGCATCGGTGGCGCGCATCGAGAGCGCGTGCAGGCCGCGGTGGACGTTGCTGTTGTCGCGCTCGTAATAGCGCACCAGCGCATCGATGACCTGGCGCGGCTTCTGGGCGGTGGCGCCATTGTCGAGATAGACGAGCGGCTTGCCGTTCACCTGCTGGTGCAGGACGGGGAAGTCGGCGCGGATGCGGGAAAGGTCGAGCGGCATGGCGGTAGCGGGTGCAGCGGGCGGTCGCCGTCAGTCCTTGTGGGTTTCCGTGGTGGCGGCGGCGTCCTCGCCCTTCAGCGCGTTCAATGCGGCATGCCAGCCGAGGGTGGCGCACTTGATGCGGGCGGGGAAGGCATGCACGCCGGCGAATGCGGCGATGTCGCTGATTTCCTCCGGGGCCTCGCCGGTGGTCACGATGTGGTGGAATTCGTCGTAGAGTTTCTGCGCCTCGGCCGCGGTCTTGCCTTTCAGCTGTGTGGTCATGAGCGAGGCACTGGCTTGGGAAATCGCGCAGCCCGAGCCGTCGAACGAGAGGTCCTTGATCCGGTCACCGTCGAGCACGAGGTAAACGCTGCACTGGTCGCCGCACGTCGGGTTGTCACCGTGCGCCACGCGGGTGGCGGTGGGAAGCTTGCCGCGATTACGGGGTCGGCGGTTGTGATCGAGGATGACCTGCTGGTAGAGGTCGGAAAGGTCGGACATGCATCGGAACGTAGTGGAAAGTCCGGCCGGCGCAAAGCCGGGTTTTTAGATTTTGCGCGGCATAACCGAACGGTGGTGGACGCGCAGGTTCCTATGCGCGTTGCTGCTCGCAAAGCCGGCCGAGGGACCGGCCGGCCCACCTCGGAGAGCGGTTGGGCCAAGTCGGTCAGATCGTCTTCGAATGCCGGCCTGGACCGCTGCGAAGGTAGGCGTCGAAGCGCATGGCAATCACGCGCAACAGCGGCAGGCCGGCCTTCGTCACGGTGAGACCGGCGGCGTCGCGCGCCACCACGCCATCCGCTTCCAGATCGGCCAACGAGGCCAGTTCGGTGGCAAAGTGCCGGGCGACGTTGATCCCGAGTTCGACCGAGAGTGCCGCGAAATCGAGGCGTCGTTCGCACATGATCGCCATGATCAAGGTGCGGCGGCGATGGTCGTCCTCGGTCAGACGATACCCGCGCTCCACCGGCAATCGGCCGGCCTGCAAAGCCGCTCGCCACTCCGGCAGGGTCTTGAAGTTCTGACGGAAACTGTCGGCGGTTGAGGAGATGGACGAGACGCCAAAAGCATAAAGCGAGGTGCCTGCGCGGGTGCTGTAGCCTTGAAAGTTTCGGTGCAATCCGCCGCTGAGGGCGGCCAGAGCGAGTTCGTCGCCGGGCTTGGCGAAGTGATCGAGGCCGATGTCGAGGTAACCCGCCGCGGTGAGTTGCTCGCGCGCCGCGGCAAACATCGCGAGTCGCTCCTCGGCCGCGGGCAACGTGTGACGTTGCTCAAAGATGCGCTGCGCCGGCTTGATCCACGGCACGTGCGCATAGCCGAAGACCGAGAGTCGATCGGG
>JAPOIC010000184.1 GCA_029979145.1 Opitutaceae bacterium | reverse complement strand
TTTCCCGCCTCGACCCCGAGTGCGAGGGCCTGAACATCATCCGCTCAACGCTGGCGCAGGGCCCCCAAGTGGTGCTCAACAACAGCAGTGGTTTCGGCGGGGCGAACGTGAGCCTCGTGTTCAAGCGCGCCCATTAACGTGCCCACTCCCGCGCGCCTCTCCACGATTTACCGCACGGCCTTTGTGACGGGCGCCAGCACGGGCCTGGGTCGTGCGTTCACCGAAATGCTCCTCGCCGAGGGCGTGCGCGTCTGGGGCACGGCGCGGTCGGCGTCGCGGCTCGCTTCAATGGCCTACACTCCGGGATTCTCCGCGTTGGTGCTCGACTTGACCGACGGCGCCGAGGCGGAGCGCACGATGCGGGCGGCGGCGGAGTCGGCGGGCGGCTTTGACCTCGTGATCAACAACGCCGGCTTCGGCGTCTTCGGCGATTTTGCCGCGACCGACTTTTCTGTGTGGGCAGCGCAGTTGCAGGTGATGCTCGTCAATACCGCGCGGCTCGCGCACGTGGCGCTGGCGGACTGGCGCGCGCGCGGCCGGACTGGCGCGCTGGTGAACATCTCGTCGCTGGCCGCGGAATTTCCCCTGCCGTTCCAAAGCGCCTACAACATGACCAAGGCCGGGCTCACGGCGCTGAACGAGAGCCTCATGATCGAGACGGCCGGCTCGGGGATTGTGATCCTCGACGTCCGCCCGGGCGACTACCGCACCGAGTTTGAAGGCGCGGTGCAGCGTCCGCCCGGGCCGGAGACGCCGGCGATGAAGCGGGCATGGGCCGCTTTCGCTCGCCTGATGCGCAGCGGTCCCGCCCCGGCGCATGCGGCGCAGGCGCTGCGGCGTGCATTGTGGCGGCGGCGCAGCGGCACGGTGCGGTGCGGACGATTTTTCCAAGCGGTCATCGCGCCCTTTGTCGCGCGGTTCGGCTCGCTCGGGCTCAAGCGCCGGATCCAGGCGCGCTATTTCGACCTCTAGGCATGTCCAAAGTCCGCATCCTTGTCCTCACCTCCAGCACCGGTGGCGGTCACGACGCCCGCGCCGAGGCCTTCGCCGAATGGTGTTTCGAGCTCTATCGCCACGATGTCGACGTGCGCATCGAGCAGATGCTGGAGGAGTCGTCCGTGATCGCGCGCTCAGGGGTCAACCTCTACAACTGGATCCAGAAAAAGTCCCCGTGGATGCACAAGATCTTCTACACGTTGGTGGAGGGTCTGAGCTTTTTGAACCGCAGCACGGTGACCCTGGGCCGCCGGTATTATCTGGAAGTCCTCGAGCGCTACCGGCCGCACCTGATCCTGAGCGTGCATGACTGCCTCAACCGCGGCTACTTCCAGCTGGCCCGGCAGGTGCTCGGGTCCGAGAACGTGCGCACCGCGACTTATTGCGGTGAGTTCTCCGGCGGCTGGGGCTATTCGCGCAACTGGATCGAGCCGACGGTGGACCGGTATTTTTCGCGCACGCCGACGGCGGGTGACTACGCGGTGAAGAAGGGCATCCCGCGCGAACGTGCCCGCGTGCGCGGCCTGCTCATGCGCCCGCGCGCGCACCTCGAAACGATCGCCGAGGGCGAGCGCGCGCACTACCTCGAGCATCAATTGGGCCTGCGGTCGGACCGGTTTACGGTGTTCCTGGCCACGGGCGGCAATGGCGCGAACAACCACTTCGAACTCCTGCCTGCGCTCGTGCGGCATGCGGACAAGTGCCAGGCGATCGTCATCTGCGGGCGCAACAAACAGGCTTACAACGAACTCATCCACTGGCGCGCCAATCATCCGGAGTTCCAATGTCACATCGAAGGTTACTCCGAGATCATGCACCTGCTCCTGCAGGTCAGTGATGTGATCGTGACGCGCGGCGGCACGACCACCTGTGCCAAGGCCCTGGCGTTCGGCTGCCCGATCATTTTCAACGCCTTCGGCGGCATCATGCCGCAGGAGCAGTTGACGTGGAAATTCTTCCGCAACGGCGCCGGCTCGCTGAAAGTCGAGTGGCCGGCGGATTTCTCCGAGATCATCAGCGGTTGGCTGCGCAATCCCGCGACCTACGAGGCGGACCGCCGGAAATTCCTGGCGCTGCGTCAGGACGAGGATCCGACGCAACTGATCGACGAATTGGTTTTGCTCGCCAACGAGGTGCCGCGGGCCGAGCTGCAGCGGCAGCCGTTCCCGCCGGAGCGCTGATCAGAACGAGGCGGAGACCTCTGCCTGGTGGCCGGGCTCGAGCGTGATCTCGCCGAGGGCGACGCACTCGACGTCGTCGTTCTTGAACAGGCGCGCCTTCACCGTGGCGGTGGCATCTTTCGTTTCCCACTGCCATTTGCCGATGGATACGAATTGGAGGGGCACGCCTTCAACGGGGCTCAGGCCAGGGCCTTCGCCACGGATAAAAAGCCGGTTACCGATGCCGATGTAGGCCGTGACCAAGAGTCGTGTGACGTTGTCGGCGGTGGGACCGGCCTTGGCGGCGAACGGTGCGGGCAGTTCACCCAAGTCCAGTTCTCCGCCTTCGTCGGCCTTCGGCTTCTTGGGCGGTGGGGCCTTCTTGGCCGGTTTGGGTGCTTCCGGCTCAGCGGCCTTCGGGGCCGACTCTGGCTCGGGTTTTTCCTCGGAAGCCGGGACCGCGGGGGAGGGTGTTACGGGCGCGGGGGCCGGCTTCGGGGCGGGCTCAACCGGCGCCGGCTGGGGCGTCGGTGCAGCGGTGACGGTCGGTGGCGCGGGCTTGGGGGCGGGCTCCACTGGCGCGGCAGGTTTGGCGGCCGGCAACGGTGCGGCGGCGGGGGCGGGCGCCGCGACCGGTGCGGGTTTGGCCAGCGCGTCGATCTGTTCGCTGAGGGCGGTCTCCAACTCCTCGAGGCGGGTGTGCAGCTGCACGAGCTTTTCCAGCGTGGCGTCGGTCTTGGGTTTGGTTTCCGCGGCCTTCAGGGCCTTCAACTCTTTCTGCAAAGACTCGATCGCACCGTTGAGCGTAGCCGTCACCTGTTGGCTCAATTCCGTGAGCCCTTCGCCGACTGTATTGGGCATGGCTTCAAATTGCGCGACCTGTCGCCGGGTGAGGTCCGCGGCCTCATGCATGCTGTTCGCCGCCACGCTGATTTGTTCGGCTGAGTCCGCGATGGTGCGGGCCAAGGCTTCGAGGCCACGCTGGCGCTCGTCGAGCGCCTCGTCCTGCCGGTGCGCGTAGTCGGTCAGAAATGGCAGCGCGCCGAGCACACAGCCCGCGAGCACACAGATCGCGATGGTGAGGACGATGTTGGCGGGAAGAGGCGAGGGGCTGCGGGCGACGAGGAGGGCGGCGGTGCCGAGCAGGAGCGCGTCACCGAGGAGAAAGGGCCATTTGGGGAGTCGCGGGGTATCGGAAGGCAGGGTGCTCATGGGGCGTCGTCGTCGCGCGGGATTATTTGCGCCGGAGTCCGGACTGGCTCAAGGACAAACCGCCGCACACTCCAGGGTTGTCACCGTGGCGAAGACACGGCAGGGTGCCTGCCAATGAGCTTCAGCCATTTTCTGCGAATCGAGCGGGAAGGGAAGGCGGGATCGAAGCACTACATCGTGCATACGGTGGATCCCCGGTTCTCGGTGGAGCTGACCCCGGATCGCGATGTGCCGGACAAGATCGGCAAAGGCGTCATCAAGCGGATCCGTCTGCCCAACTCGTGGGCCGGCGATTACAGCAAGAGCGCGAAGCTCATCGGGCCGGCCCAGGATTTTTTTGCGCGCACGTTTGCGCCGGCGGTGCCCAAGGGTTTTACGCAGCGGCTCACGCAGTAAGGCGTGGTCGGGTCACTCGCCGGTCAACCGGTAGCGGTAGTGAGCGTGCAGCCGCGCGACGTCGAGCGGACCGTGCGCGGTGATCGCCGCATAGTCGGTCGGCGTGAGAAACCGGGCTTCATCCGCGGAAAGCGCGCCATCAGCGTTTTGGTCGGCATGGGCGAAAATCAGGGCGAGGTTCGCCCGGAGTTCGTCGAAATTGAGCCGGCCGTCGTGATTGGCATCCTCCCAACCCGCCTCGGCGAGGAGGCGTAGAAGTTCGTATTCCGCGGCGTCCAGTTGCTGGTTGGCGTTGATGTCACCCACTGCAAAGAGCGCCCGCCGCAGTTGCATGAATTCGTCGCGCGAAAGCCGGCCGTCGTGATTGAGGTCGAAACGGTCGAAAGTGCCGCCGGCGTCGGCCTCCGCCGGCACCTCGTCCGGCTCCAAGGTCTGGTCCTGGTTGCGATCGGCGGCACGAAAAAGGGCGAGGGCGTGCTGGTCCCACTCCACTAGCCCAAGGTTGCGGTCACTGTTGTGATCGAGCTGCGCGAAGGCGACCCGGACGGTCGCCGCGCTCGGAAACCCAAATGCGGCCGGGGCCAAGAGGAGGAGCAACAAGGGGCCCGGCGCGGAGAATCGCATGACTCAGGAGCGTTCGGGTCGCGGCCAGGCACGAGCCGGACGCGGTTTGAAGCCGATCGCGGCCGGCGAGGGAGCGAGCGCGGCCGGGACGGAAGGCTGAACGGAGGTCTCCGGCGAAATGCGCCCACCCAGCATCCCCGGCAGATCCAAGGCCTCGGCCGTGTAGGCCGGCACTGGCGCCGGCTCAAGTTTGGCCGTGATGGATTTGCATCCCGCCGCCGCCAGACCGACGACGAGCAGGGACGAAAAAGTGGTGCACTT
>JAPOIC010000216.1 GCA_029979145.1 Opitutaceae bacterium | reverse complement strand
CCCTGTCGCCACTTCCCGCAGAGCCTCGTTATCGGAAAACTGGGCAACTATACCCCTGGAGAAATCCGCCGCTATAGCGACATCCAGAGCCAGGAAATCGGGATACGCGCTGCCCGCCAAGCGCACCGCCGCGGAGCGCGCATTGAGCCGTCCTCCGCGACATTCGGGGCAAGCGCCACTGACCATGAAGGTCGTCAGCCGCGCGCGAAATCCGTCGCTGTCGGTTGCCCGGAAGCTTTCCTCCAAGTCGGCAATAACTCCCGCAAACGGCATGGCCCGCGCCTCGCGCATGCGTTTCAACTTGAACGCAAACTGCCGGTCGCCCGCACCGCGCAAAATCGCCTGCCGCGCTTTCTCAGGCAAATCCGTCCACGGCACATCGGCGTCGAATGGCAACTGTTCGGCCAACTGCTTCAGCAAGGCGTTGTGCTTGATGATTAGATTCTTTCCGCCTATCCGCCACGGCTTGATTGCCCCGCCGCGCACGCTCTTCGTCGGGTCCGGCACGATCAGCTCGGGCACAAACCGCAATTTTCGGCCCAACCCGCCACAGGTCCCGCAAGCACCCTCGGCATGGTTCGGCGAAAAATGCCGCGGAGTCAGTTTGGCGAAGGTGTCACCGCAAATTTCGCACGCGAGATCCTGACTGAGCTGCAGCTCCCGCCAGGGATCATCCGCCGACTTTTGCGCCAGGACGATCGCCCGATCACCGCCTTCCCGAAAAGTCAGCTCCAGCGAGTCGGCCAAGCGGGCGCGTTGCTCGGCCGCGGCAACCAAGCGGTCAATCACGAGCTCAACCGTAATTTCCTGCGCTCCTTTTGGCACGATATCCGCCTCGTCGAGGTTTCGCACCTCACCGTTCAACCGCACTCGCTGAAACCCGCGTTGGCGCAGTCGCGGCAGCTCGTCCCGCAAAACGCTGGGCTTTGCCTTCAGGCAGGGTGCCAGCAGCATGATTCGTTCACCGGCGCAGCTCGTGAGCACCCGCTGGATGTTGTCATCCAGGGAACGCCGCACCAACCGCCCGCCGTCCTTCGGGCAAAACTGTTCGCCCGCCAACGCCCAGAGCAACCGCGCATAGTCGGCGATCTCCGTCACGCTCGCGATCGTGCTGCGCGGAGAGGCCCCGCCCGTGCGCTGTTCAATCGCCAGCACGGGCGAAAGACCGTGGATGAAATCGACATCAGGCCGTTTCAGCTGGTCCAACACCTGCCGGGCCTGGGTCGACAGCGACTCCATATACTTGCGGTAGCCTTCCGCATAGATCGTATCAAAGGCCAATGACGACTTGCCGGAGCCGCTTGGGCCGGTCAGCACCACCAGCTTGCCCCGCGGAATGCGCAGCTCGAGATTCCGGAGGTTGTGCTCGCGGGCGCCTTTGACGTGGATGTGGGTGGCCGCCTGCATGGAAGGGACGGGCACCCTACCCGTTTTTGCTCCGGAGCAAAGCCGCAACTGCGTATTTTCCCCCGGTCGATATTGCTCGCCTGTTGCCCGCGGTCGAATTCAATGACGTGTCATAACCTCTGTTGAACCCCACGATTTAGCCCACTTCCTGGAAGTGTAGCCACCTCTCACCAACCCCATGAATACACTCCTGACCCAACCTATGTCTAGCTTCCGTCATGCCCTGACGGCATTCGCCGTTGCGCTCACCGTCGGTCCCGCCTTCGCGTTCCAATTCGAAGAAGGCGAATGGCGCGGCAGTTTCGACACCACCATTTCCCTTGGTGGCCTGTATCGCCTGAGCTCGCCCGACAGCGCCTACATCGGCCGAGCCAATGGCGGCACTCAGAACTCCGTCAATACCGACGACGGCGATCTCAACTACGACAAGGGCTGGGTTTCCAGTCTGCTCAAGGCCTCGCACGACTTCCAGCTCTCCTACCGAAACTACGGCCTGTTCGTCCGCGGTTACTACTTCAACGATTTCAAGAGCGATTCGCCCCGCCGCACCGCCCTGACCGACCAAGCCAAGGACCGCGTCGTCAACGGCGCCGAGCTGCTCGACATGTATGTCTACGGCCAGTTCGACCTCGGCGAGATGCCGGTCGACCTGCGCTTCGGCCGCCAGGTGCTGAGCCTGGGCGAAAGCACGTTTATCCCGAACGGCAACAACGTCGTGAATCCGGTCGATCTTTCCAAGCTGCGTGTGCCCGGCGCCGAGCTCAAGGAAGCCTTCCTGCCCGTCAACATGCTGAAGGCCTCGATCGGCATCACCGACAACATCACCATCGAGCCCTTCTGGCTGCTGGAATTCCGCCGCAATGAGCTCGAGCCCTCCGGCACCTACTTTTCGACCAACGACTTTGCCAGCCGCGGCGGCGAACAAGTCTGGCTCGGCTTCGGTGGCATCAGCGACCAAACCGGTGCCAGCGGCACCGGCCTCGGCGGCATTCTCCGCGACAAGGACCACGAATACGGTAACTACAACCAATACGGCATTTCCGCCCACCTCTACTTGGAGAACGGCCTGGACCTCGGCCTCTACTACGCGCGCTTCCACAGCCGATCCCCGGTGATCAGCGCTCGCACGCCGACCGGCCCGGTTAGCTCCGCCTACGTTCAAGCCACGGCTTCCAGCCTGGCCACGACGCAGCTGGCCCCCGCCATGATTGGTGCCGGTTACCCCGCCGCCGGCGTGCCGAGCGCTTTGACCACGCTGTTGGGCGCTGCCCTGACCGGCGTCCCCGCCTCGGCCCTGCCGGCCAGCCTGCAGCCCTTCTACCCCGCGGCTCAAAGCATCGCCGCCGGTGCAATGCAACTCGGCGTCCTGCGCGCCGCCCAGACCGGACGCTACTTCGTGGAGTATCCCGACAACATCGACATGATCGGCGCCAGCTTCAACACGAGCGTCGGCAACACTGGCATCTCGTGGCAAGGCGATCTCTCCTACAAGTTGGATGTCCCCCTGCAGGTCGACGACGTCGAGCTACTCTTTGCGGCGCTCTCGAGCCTCGCCCCGCAATTCGGCGCGAGCAATCAGATCGGCAGCTACCTCGGCCAGTATAACAAATACCTGCCAGGTTACCGTCGGCACAATGTCTGGACCGCCCAGTCCACGATGACCAAGGTCTTCGGCCCGAACCTCGGCGCCAGCCAGATCGTCCTCGTCGGCGAGGTTGGCGGCGTCTGGGCCAACCTTCCCGCCAAGAGCACGCTGCGCTACGACGGCCCGGGCACGTTCACCAGCGGCAGTGCCGCCAACATGACCACGAGCGGCAACGGTTCGCTCGCTGCCACCCCGGAAAGCGCGTTCGCCGATGACTTCTCGTGGGGCTATCAACTCCTCGCCCGTGCGGACTACTACAACGTGTTCGGCAGTGTGAACCTCACACCGTCGATTGGCTTCGTGCACGACGTCACCGGCAACACCCCCCTGCCGCTCGGCAATTTCGTCGAGGGCCGCAAGAGCGTGACCGTCGCCGCCGAGTTTGTTTACCAGAATTCCTGGTCCCTCGAATTGCGCTACGTGAACTACTTTGGCGCCAAGCGCTACAATCCCCTCAATGACCGCGACTACGTCGCCGCCACGGTCAAATACTCCTTCTAACCCCACCCACCCCACATGAAGACGCGACTTTTCCTCTCCTTCACCCTGGCCGCCGCCAGCCTGCAGGCAGGCGTCTCCTCCGCCGAGGCCGACCGCCTCGGCCAGGATCTCACGCCCTTGGGCGCCGAGCGCGCCGGCAATGCCGCCGGCACCATCCCAGCATGGGATGGCGGCATTACCACCCCGCCCGCGGGCTACAAACCGGGGGATCATCATCCCGATCCCTACGCCTCCGACCCGCCGCTCTACACGGTGACCGCTGACAAT
>JAPOIC010000118.1 GCA_029979145.1 Opitutaceae bacterium | reverse complement strand
GCCGAAGCAGCACCGGCACGGCAACTTGATCCGGTCCGATTTTCACTGGTTCGTAGTTCCAACGGATCAACGCGGCTGCGGCGGCCATGGCCAGCTCCGCTTGGTTGTGCTCGTAACAGTAAAGGGATTTGACCTGACCGTCGGCGCCGACGAACAGCAGGAAGTCCGATTCGCCCTGCACGCCGGCTCGCCGCAATTTCTCGGGATACAGGGGCATGGCGCGGGACAACACTTTGGGCGGTGTCACCGAGTCCGGCAAACATGAGGGAGCATAAGAGGCACGCCAGCAGGCGCGGGAGTAATCGCGGGGTCACCATGGGTTGAGCGTGCGTCCCGTCACGCGGTGAATCCAGCCGCAATCCCGTGATTATTCCCGACTCGACGCGGGCCGCGTGAAACCGCACGGTGAAGCGCGATGGCCCGCCGTTGGCAGACGATGTCCGAAGAACGCTTGCTCGACCTGCGTCTGCGCGACCTCGACTTGCGCATCGAGGGCTCGGCGATGGAGGAGCGCACGGTGCGGCTCGACGAGGAACTGGCGGCCAAGGGCCTGCGGTTCCGGCCGCACTACTGGGTCGGCGCGGAATGGTTCACGCCGGACGGTGTGCCCGGGATCGCGATTCCTTTTTTCCTCTTGCATCCGCGGCTCACGGAGCTGGAGCGCCGGCAGATGCTCGAGGTCGAGGGCCAGGCGCCGGGCGAGTGCATGCGCATCCTGCGGCACGAGGCCGGGCACGCGATCGACAACGCCTACCGGCTGCACCGCCGCAAGCGCTGGCGGGAATTGTTCGGCTCGTTCACGGATCCGTATCCCGATTTCTACAAGCCGCGGCCCAATAGCCGGCGCTTCGTGCAACACCTGAAGGGCTGGTATGCGCAGGCGCACCCGGCCGAGGATTTCGCCGAGACCTTCGCGGTCTGGCTCACGCCGGGCTACCCGTGGCGCAAGCGCTACGCCGACTGGCCCGCGCTGGAGAAGCTGGAGTATGTCGACGAGCTCATGCGCGAGATCGCTGACGAAGTGCCGCCGGTGCGTTCGCGCCGGTTTGTCGAGCCGCTGGGCGAGCTGCGCGGCACGTTTCGCGATTACTACCAGCAGAAGCACGACCAGTATTCCGTGGAATGGCCGGGCTATTATGACCGCGACCTGCGCCGCATCTTTCACGAGGCGAAGCCGGGTTCGACGCGGATGCCTGCGGCGGTTTTCCTTCGCAGCCAGCGCATGGACCTTTGCCAGACGGTGGGCGAGGTCGCGGCGGTGCCGGTTTACACCATCGACCAGTTGCTGAAGAACATGATCGAGCGCTGCCGGGCGCTGCATTTGCGTTTGCACGAATCGCCCCGCCGCACGCGCGAGGCCATCTTGCTCATGCTGATGATGCACACTCTCCACGTGGCGCACGCGGGTTACCCCCGCATTGCCGTCTGAACCTATGAAACTCCTTTCCCGCCAACTAAACATCCTGACCCTGATGCACGAGGATCTCGTGCCGCCGGCCTCGATCGAAGGACTCGACGAAAAAGACATCCAGCCGTGGAAGATGGAA
Source organism: Opitutaceae bacterium (assembly GCA_029979145.1). Lineage (GTDB taxonomy): Bacteria > Verrucomicrobiota > Verrucomicrobiia > Opitutales > Opitutaceae > Cephaloticoccus. The sequence continues at coordinate 4,876 of JAPOIC010000118.1, read as the reverse complement.
TATGATGTCTCCATCACGCTGGAGCAGGAGCTGCATCACAAGGTCACGCCGCTCGGCATCTACGGCGACCTCGGCGAACTCGCCGACGCGCTCGACCGCGTGCAACCGGACATCGTTTTCAATATGATGGAGGAGTTCGACGGCCACGGTCCCTACGACCAGCACCTCGTGTCCTTCCTCGAGTTGCGCCGCGTGCGCTACACCGGTTGCAACCCGCGCGGGCTCACCCTCGCGCGCGACAAGGCGCTTTCGAAAAAGATCCTCGCCTACCACCGCCTCCCGGTTCCGGCGTTCGCGGTGTTTGCGCCCGGCCGCAAGGTCCGGCGTCCGCCCAAGCTTGCTTTCCCGCTGCTGGTGAAGTCGCTCTACGAAGAAGGCTCCGTCGGCATCGCCCGCGCCTCGGTGGTGCGCGACGACGCGGCCCTGGCCGAGCGCGTGGAGCTCATTCACCGCCAGACCCACACGCCGGCGATCGCGGAGGAATACATCGAGGGCCGCGAAATTTACGTCGGCGTGACCGGCAACGAACGTCTGCAGACCTCGACGCCGCTGGAACTCGTCCTCGAGCACCTGCCCGAGGGCGCGCCCAACATCGCCACGAGCCGGTTGAAATGGGACTACGCCCACCAGCGCAAGATGGGCATGCTGACACGCCCGGCCGAGCTTGCGGCCGAGCAGTCCCGGCACCTGGCGCAGCTGGCCAAACGCATTTACCGCGCGCTCTACCTCAGTGGCTACGCGCGGCTGGACTTCCGCCTCGCGGCCGACGGCCGGTTCTTCCTGCTTGAGGCCAACCCGAACCCTTGCCTTTCCTTCGGCGAAGATTTTGCCGAGGCGATGCACCTGTCGGGCGCAGGGTATCCCGCTTTGCTGGACCGCATCCTGAGGCTCGGACTCAATTACCGCGGCGTGCTCTGAGCCGGCGCTCAATGGTAGTCGTGGCTCGGGCCGGCCGGGAGACCGGCGGCGGGCAGGGGCGCGATGGTTTCCGCCATCACGTGGATCACGCCTTCGTCGCGCTGCAGGCGGCCGGTGATGAGGAGCGCGGGCTCAAGATTGATCACCAGTCGGTGCTGCTCGAAGCGATCGGGGCGGACGATGGCGTTGGCGTGACCGGTCTCATCCTCGAGCGTGATGAAACAAAATCCCTTGGCCGTGCCGGGCCGCTGGCGGGTGATGACGGCGCCGGCGACGGTGACGCGCGCTCCGGGTCGCAGCTGCGCGAGGTCGGCTGCCCGCACGGCCTCTGGCAATTGCGCGCGCACGAGGCGCATCGGATGCGCGCCGGTCGTGAGGTCCTGCGTCTCGTAATCCGCGCGCACCCGTTCGCCGGGGGTCATGGGCGCGAGCGGTGAGGGATCGGTCGCGGCGGCGGTCGCGCGGAACAGGTCGCCGGGGTCGTCCTCCTCCACGCGCCACAGGGCCGTGCGCCGGTCGCCGGCGAGGGTGTTGAGCGCGCCGGCCTTGGCGAGGATACGACGCTCCGCGGCGCTGAAGGTCGTGCGGCGGCGCCAGTCGTCGAGGTCGGCAAAGGGCTCTTTCGCGCGCGCCGCCAGCATGGCCTCGAACCGCTCGCGGCGCAGGCCGCGCACGCCGAGGCAGCCGAGGCGGAGCGTGTGGTCGTCGACGACGGTGCAGCGCGCGGCAGAGGCCGCGACGCAGACCGGCAGCACGCGGATGCCGTGCCGGCGCGCGTCCTGCACGAGCGAGGCGGGGGAGTAGAAGCCCATCGGCTGGTTATTGAGCAGGCCGGCGTAGAAGGCCGCGGCGCGGTGCACCTTGAGCCAGCAGGAGGCGTAGGCGATGAGTGCGAACGAGATCGCGTGGCTTTCCGGGAAACCGTAGAGCGCGAAAGACGCGAGCGAACGCAGGATCAGTGCGATGGCGTCCGGCGCCACGCGGTGTCGAGCGAGTGCGTCGCCCAGCCGGAGCTTCATCCGCTCCATGCGCTCGGGCGAACGCGTGAAGCCGATGGCGCGCCGGAGCTCGTCGGCCTCGGCCGCGGTGAAGCCGGCCAGCTCCATTGCCAGCCGCAGCACCTGTTCCTGGAACAGCACGACGCCGAGGGTGCGTTCGAGGATCGGGCGGGCGCGTTCGTCCGGATAAGTCACGGGCTCGCGGCCGGCGCGGCGCTCGAGGTAGGGGTTGACCGCGTTGCCTTGAATCGGGCCCGGGCGGATGATGGCGACCTCGATGGCGAGGTCGTAGAACGTCTCGGGACGCATGCGCGGCAGGGTCGACATCTGCGCCCGGCTCTCGATTTGGAAGACGCCCACGGTGTCCGCGGTCTGGATCAGGCGAAAGGTCGCCGGGTCGTCCTTGGGCAGGTGGGCGAGGTCCACGGGTTGCCCGCGCTCGGCGCAAAGTTCGAGCGTGTCCTGCAGCACGGCCATCATGCCGAGGCCGAGGAAGTCCACCTTCACGATGCCCATGTCCTCGCAATCGCTTTTGTCCCACTGCAGCACGGAGCGCCCCGGCATGCGCGCGTTTTCCAGCGGCACGTAGTCGTCGAGCCGGCCGGCGCAAAGCACCATGCCGCCGGAGTGCTGGCCGAGGTGGCGGGGCAGACCGGCGACGCGGCGGCAGGTGTCGAGCAACGCGGGCAGCCGCGGATGTTCGGGGGCGAGCCCGGCCTGGCGCAGCTGGGCGGTGAGCTCAAGGGTGTGCGGGTAATCGCCGCCGTGAAACAACGATGAGAACCTGTCGAGCACGTCGTCCGGAAACCCGAAGACCTTGCCCACCTCGCGCATGGTGCTGCGGCCCTGGAAGGTGATGACGTTGGCGGTCATCGCTGCACCGCGGCGGCCGTAACGACGATAGATTTCTTGGATGAGCTGCTCGCGCCGCTCACCGCTCGGCAGGTCGAGGTCGATGTCGGGCCAGTCGGTGCGGCCTTCGCTGAGGAAGCGTTCGAAAAGCAACCCGGCGCCAACGGGGTCGACCGCGGTGATGCCGAGCGCGTAGCACACGGCGCTGTTCGCCGCGCTGCCGCGCCCCTGCACGAGGATGCCTTGTTCGCGCGCGAAGGCGCAGATGTCCCAGACGATCAGGAAATATCCCGGGAAACCCAGCCGCGCGATGAGCCCGAGCTCGCGTTCGAGCTGGCGGCGCACCGCGCCGTTGATTGCGCCGTAGCGCTGCTGCGCGCCGAACCAAGTCATCTTGCGCAGAAACGTGTCCTGCGTCTCGCCCGGCGGCACGGGGTAGTCGGGGAAGCGGTAGCCGAGGTCGTCGAGCGTGAACTCCAGCCGCGCGGCGAGCCGCACGGTTTCCGTGAGCGCCTCCGGGCGGTCGGCGAAGAGCGCGTGCAGGCGGCGCGCGGGCTTGAGGTGGCGCTCGGTGTTGCGGGAGAGCCGGCGGCCGGCGGCGTCGAGGGTGGTGTGCTCGCGCAGGCAGGTGAACACGTCGGTGACCGCGCGGTCCGCGGGCGCGGCGTGCGTGACGCCGTTGGTGGCGAGCAGCGGCAGGCCGCGGGCGGCGGCCCAGTCGCAAAGGAACGTGTTCTCCGCCTCCTCGCCGGGCACGAGGTGACGCTGCAGCTCGGCGTAGAGCCGGTCGGGTCCGAAGATCCGGCGCAACCGCTCGCCGGCCGCCGCGGCCACCGCGGGGCCCTGCGTGCGCCACGCGCGCCGCACCGGGCCCTCCTCGTCGCCGGTGAGCGCGATCAGGCCGGCGTTGCCCTCGGCCAGCTCGGCCCAGGTGACGCGGCCCTCGCCCTTGGGTGCGCGCAGGTTGGCGGTGGTTAGCATCGCGCAGAGCCCGCGGTAGCCCGCCTGCGTGGCGGCGAGCACGGGCACGACCGCGCCGTCCTCTAAGGTGAGCTCGCAGCCAACCAGCCCGCGCACGCCGGCCTCGCGCGCCTTCAGGTGCAGCCGCACCGCGCCGTGCACGCCGTCGCGGTCGCAGAGCGCCAAGGCTGGCAATTCCGCCGCGCCCGCCGCCGCGGCGAGGGTCTCGGGGCTGGAGCCGCCGCGCAAAAACGAGAATGCACTGCGCGCGTGCAGTTCGACGTAATCCATCAGTCGATCTCTCCCTCGATCACCCAGCCGTCCGTCCCGCGCGCGAGTTGGAACACGCCCGTGGCGAGGGCGACGTGCCACGTCTCCACCGCCCACGTTTCCGGGCCCCACCAACCGCCACTGACGCGCCACGGTCCGCGGTGATCCATCACCGGTCCCGCCACCGCGCCGTGCACATGAACGGGCCGGCCGCGGGTCCACTCCACCTCCACCGGTCGCGGAGGACGGAAACGCCGGAGCACGCCGCCGAGCGGCGCATGCACCGGCGGGGGCGTCGCGGCCGGCACAACGCGCGCGGGCGGCTCGAGGATGAAGCGATCCGGTTGCCAGGTGTCGACTGGCACGGGCGTGCCCACGCGATCGGCGCCGAGCAACGCGGTGAGCCGCGAGAGATTTTCACCGAAGGCCAGCGGGTCGCGCAGGCCGCTGTCGAACAAGCCGTCCTGCCGTGACTGCGGCCGAACCGCCTGCGCGCGCAGGTGCGCGGCGGCGAGGCGGGCGGGCAGGTGCAGGCCCTCCAAATGGCTGAGCATGACCTTGAGCCAGATGTCCGGCTCCGTGCCGGCTTCGGCGAGCGGGTAGTCCCGCGCATGCGCGGTGGCGTCCTCGAGGGTTAGCGTGAGCGTGAGCGCGGCGGCGACGAGTCCCGCGGCGCGCAACTCCGCCGCAAGGCACTCGGCGTGGCGTTGCAGGCGAAAGAGCAGTGGCTCCAACGACTCGACCGGAGGCTCGTAGGTCCAACCCGCTGCAAAATCCACGGGCAACCGCACGAGGTCCAATGGCCGCCTGCCGGCGCCCGTGGCGCGCTCCCACAACGCGAGTCCCGCGGCGCCGAGCCGCCGGCCGACTTCCGCCGG
>JAPOIC010000052.1 GCA_029979145.1 Opitutaceae bacterium | reverse complement strand
CCAATTTCGGCGGCCGAACCCTTCCGATCGAATTAGAAAGCGGCGCGAGTGGCCTCACCTTGCGCCGGTTTGCCGACGGGGACCGGCTGGACTTTGGCATGTTCATCGTCAACGAGGACAGCGCCGAACTCGGTCCGGGCGCCTAGCTCGCGCTCAATCTCACTCCCCGCGAGGCCGAAGTCCTCTATTGGATCGCCCAAGGGAAGAGCAACCCGGACATCGCCGCCATCATCAGCACCAGTGTGCGCACCGTGCACAAGCACGTGGAGAACGTATTTCGGAAGCTCGGCGTCGCGTCCCGCAATGCCGCGGCGCTCACCGCGCTGGACGTGCTGCGGCCCGCCCAGCGCTGAAGGCGCGTCCGTTCAGGACGCGACTTCCGTGGTGGTTGGCGGCGTGTTCTGCTTGAAGAACAGCTTGCTGCCGTCGCGATCGACGACCACCGGTTCACCATCCTTGATGTCACCGCGCAGAATCGCCTCCGCGAGCGGGTCCTCGAGGTAGTTCTCAACAGCCCGGCGCAGCGGACGCGCGCCATATTTCTCGTCGTAACCTTTTTCCACCAAGAGATCCTTGGCGGCATCCGTGAACTCCATCGCGAGCCGGCGCTCGGACAAACGGTTCGTGAACTTGGCCAGTTCGATATCGACGATCTTGACCAAGTCGGCTTTCTCCAGCGGACGGAAGAAGATGATGTCCGAAATGCGATTCAGGAACTCGGGCTTGAACACCCGCTTGGACTCCTCGATCACCTTTTCGCGCATTTTCTCGGCGTCATTGGGATCGGCCGCAGCGGCGGCGAAACCCATCGAGGTCTGACGCTGCAGCAGCGACGCGCCGACGTTCGACGTCATGATGATAATCGTGTTGCGGAAATCCACGGTGCGACCCAGCGAATCGGTCAGGCGGCCGTCCTCCAGAATCTGCAGGAGCAGCTGGATCACGTCCGGATGGGCCTTCTCGACTTCGTCGAACAGCACCACCGCGTAGGGCTTGCGCCGCACGGCCTCGGTCAGCTGCCCGCCCTCATCGTAGCCGACGTAGCCCGGAGGCGAGCCGACGAGACGGGAAACCGCGAACTTCTCCATGTATTCGGACATGTCGATCTGGATGATCGCGTCCTGGTTGCCGAACATCTGGGCGGCAAGTTGCTTGGCGGTCTCGGTCTTGCCGACACCCGTTGGGCCGACAAACATGAAAGAACCGATCGGGCGGCGCGGGTCCTTGAGGTCGGCGCGCGAACGGCGCAGGGCCCGGGCGATGGCCGACGCGGCCAGATCCTGGCCGACGACGACTTTCTGGATTTCCGCCTCCATCGAGAGGAGCTTTTCGCTCTCCTTCTTCTCCATGCGGCTTAGCGGAATGCCGGTCCATGAGGCGACGACCTGCATGATCTGGTCGTCGTCAATGGTCACGCGCTTCTCATCGCGCTCCTTGCGCCAGGCCTCGGTGGTCTCCTCCAGCTTGGTGCGCAGTTGCTTCTCTTGGTCGCGGAACTTCGCGGCTTCTTCAAAGTGTTGCTCGGCGATGGCCTTTTCCTTTTGCGCGCAGACGCCGTCAATTTCCTTGCTCAGGCCTTCGAGGTCCGGCGGGCGCACCAAGGCGCCGATGCGGGCGCGGGCGCCGGCCTCGTCCATGATGTCGATGGCCTTGTCCGGCAGGAAGCGACCAGTGATGTAGCGGTCGGAAAGCTTGGCCGCGGCCTCGAGGGCCGTGTCGGTGAAGACCGCCTTGTGGTGGTCCTCATACTTGCTACGGATGCCCTTCAGAATTGTGACCGTATCCTCGACGGACGGCGGCTCGACCTTGACGCTTTGAAAACGGCGGTCGAGGGCGGCGTCCTTTTCGATGTATTTGCGGTATTCGTTGAGCGTCGTCGCGCCCACGCACTGCAGTTCACCGCGGCTCAGGGCCGGCTTGAAGATGTTCGACGCGTCCATCGCGCCCTCGGCCGCGCCGGCGCCTACGATGGTGTGCAGCTCGTCGATGAAGAGGATGATGTTCTTGGCGCGCTTGATCTCGTCCATCACGGCCTTGATGCGCTCCTCGAATTGGCCGCGGTATTTCGTGCCCGCCACCATGAGGGCGAGATCGAGCGTAACCACGCGCTTCTCGAAGAGAATCTCCGGCACGTTGCCGCTCGCAATCTCCTGAGCCAAGCCCTCGACGATCGCAGTCTTGCCCACACCGGCTTCGCCGATGAGCACCGGGTTGTTCTTGGTGCGACGGCAAAGAATCTGGATGACGCGCTGGATCTCGTTCTTACGCCCCACGACCGGGTCCATTTCGCCCTTGCGGGCGAGTTCAGTGAGGTCGCGGCCAAAGGCCTTCAAGGCGGGCGTCTTGACGTCCTTCTTGTCCTCGCTGGAACCTTGGCCACCAGCGGCGGCCGCGGTTTCCTCGCCGCCGGGTTCACCACCCGAAAACTGCGGGTCGAGCTCGCGGAGGATTTCATTGCGGGTGCGCTCGATGTCGATTTCGAGCGATTTCAGCACACGGGCGGCCACGCCCTCGCCTTCGCGGAGCAGGCCGAGCAGAATGTGCTCCGTGCCGACATAAGAGTGGTTAAGGGTCTTCGCCTCCTTGCCGGCCAGCGCGAGGACCTTCTTCACCCGCGGGGTGTAAGGGATGCTGCCCGGGGTCTTGGTCTCCTGACCGGTGCCGACTTGCTTCTCCACGGCAGCTCGGACCGTCTCCAAATCGAGTCCCATCTTTTGCAGCACGCTGACGGCCACACCCTGCCCGAGTTTAATCAGCCCGAGAAGGATGTGCTCCGTGCCCACATAGTTGTGGTGAAAACGGTCGGCTTCCTTGCGGGCGAGCGCCAGCACCTGCTGGGCCCGGGGAGTGAAGTTGTTCATCGGCTCTTGGGACATATCGGCGTTGGTTCTGGTTTAAGGTCTTTCGGTCTGGGGTGCAGTGAAATCGGGTTGGGCAAATTTGGCAAACTCCGAGCGCAAGAGGCCGGCACGGAGCAAATCGCGCTGCCCCGGCTCGAACTCGCCCTTGCGGGCGTGCTGCAGGTGGCCGGGCTGCGCCTCGATAAATAGTCGATCGACCCGCGGTCGTTCGGCCTCGGGGAAGACCTTGAGGTCGATCCCCAGGCGGATCAGCGAGAGCAGGTTCATCGACTCCGCGGAATTCAACAGGTGGCTGTTTTGCAGGATGCCGTAGGCGCGGCCGATCTTGTCGAAGAGCTTGCCTGAGTCGTTCTCGATGAGGCGCTGACGAGCGTTGGTCTCGTGCTCGATGATCGTGTACAGCACGCCGCCGAGCCGCTTGATGATCTCTGGCTCGGACTCGCCCAAGGTCGTCTGGTTGGAAATCTGAAAAATGCTGCTGCTGGCATCGGAACCCTCGCCGAACAGGCCGCGCACGACCATGCCGAGCTGGTTCACGGCGCGAACCACCTTTTCCATCTGACCGCCGATTACCAGTGCCGGCAAATGCATCATCGCCGAGGCCCGCATGCCGGTGCCGAGGTTGGTCGGGCACGCCGTGAGATAGCCCTGTGACGGTGAAAACGCAAAGTCGAGATGCTCCTCCAGCGCGCTGTCGAGGTCGTTGATCGTGTTCCAGACCTTTTTCAGCTGGAAGCCGGCACGGAGCACCTGGATGCGCAGGTGGTCCTCCTCATTTATCATGACCGACAGCGCTTGGTTGGCGCTGATGACCACGCCCGAGCCGGCCTTCGCGCCGCTGAGTTCGCGACTGATGAGGTGGCGCTCGACGAGGATCTGCTTTTCCAAGTCACTCAATTCGGTGACGCCCGCGCTGAGGCTGCGCTTCATCGCTGGAACGGACGAGACGGCCGTCCGGCAGATATCGTAGGCCTCCTCGCGCTGCGCCGGTCGGGCCCAGCCCGGGAACGGCGCCGCGGCCAGATTGCGCGCCAAGCGGATCCGCGTCATCAACACGATGGCGGTCTGGCTGTTCGTCGCGTCCGTCAGTTCCGACGGCGTGTCGATCAGCGACTCAATGGTCATCGGCTTAACGCGACGACTCTTGCCCGAAGGCTTGTTTGACTTGGCTGATTTCATCTCTGCAGCGGGCGGCTTCTTCATACCGCTCGGTCTTGATGGCTTCGTTGAGGGCGTCCTCCAGGCGGCTCAACCGCTCGTGCAGGGTCTTGCGCGCGAGGGCGCGCTGCGGGACCTTGCCCGTGTGGGCGACGCCCTTGTGCATGGTTTCGAGCATGCTTTGGATAGAGGACGAGAAAGTTTCATAGCAGTGGGGACAACCAAAACGCCCGTGCTTCTTGAATTCGTTTTGGGTGTAGCCGCACTGCTCGCAGCGCACCCCGGACTCCACCGGCTCGGGATTGAGCGAGGCCTTGAGGAGAAGGTCGGCTAGGGAGAATCCGCTGGGATCCGTCACCCCCTTGGCTTGGGCGCACTCCTCGCACAGGTCGACCTTGTGCACCTTGTTGTTCACGATCTGCGTGAGGTGCACAGTCGCCGGCTTGGGGCAGAGGTCACACTTGAACGGGTTGGCCATGGCGGGTTTTGGTATGCAGCTAAGATGCCAGAGTGGGTCACTCTGGCAAGTGCCCGGGCACAAGTTATTCCGGGCCAATGTCGCGCAGCCGCCAAAATGGCCGGCGACAACCTGGCGCAAGCGCGGGGCGCCTCAAATCTTCGTGCCCTCGACCAGAACGCGGCGGCGGAAATACTCCAGGACGCGCTTCGTGATCGCGCCGGGCTTGCCGTAACCGATCACGCGGCCGTCGAGCTTAACCACCGGCACCACTTCGGCGCCAGAGCCGGTCAGGAAGCACTCGTCCGCACACCAGACGTCGTAGCGAGTCATGTTTACCTCGCGCAGCGGCACTTTCAGCTCCGCGGCGATATCGATGACCGTCTGGCGCGTGATGCCCTTAAGGGCGCCCTGCGAGGCGGCGGGGGTAATAATCTCGCCCTTGTGGACGATGAACACGTTGTCCGCGGTGCACTCGGCGATGTGGCCCTGGTCGTTGAGCATGATGGCCTCAAGCGCGCCGAACTGCTTCGCCTCGATCTTGCCGAGGATGTTGTTGAGGTAGTTCAGCGACTTCACCGTCGGCGGCAGCGCCGCCGGATTGATGCGGCGGGTGGGCACCGTGACGATGGCGAGGCCATTGTCGTAGTGCTCCTGCGGATAAAGGGAGATCTTGCTGGCGATGACGAAGACCGAGGGCTTCGGGCAGGTCCAGGGTGACAAGCCCAAATCGCCCACGCCGCGCGTGATGACGAGGCGGATGTAGCCGTCCTTCAGGCCGTTTTGACGGCAGGTCTCGCAGGTGATCTCACTCAGCTCCTGACGTGAGAGCGGCAGGTCGAGCATGATGGCCTTGGCGGAGTATTCCAACCGCTCCAAGTGTTCCTCTAGACGGAAGACGTTGCCGCCGTAAAGCCGGATGCCCTCGAACACGCCGTCGCCATAAAGGAGACCGTGATCGAAGACCGAGATCTTGGCGTCAGCGGGATCAACAAATTTCCCATCGAGGTAAATCTTCATATCGCCCCAAGCTACGGCACCGCCGAATCCTTTGTCCAGTCCGGGCATAATTTCCGATTGTGTTTCCTAAATCGCCTCCGCTCAGTCGCCCCAACCCCGGCTTCTCATGCCCCTACCCCGCCGCCGCATCGCACTCGCCTTCACGTTGATCGAACTGCTGACCGTTATCGCCATTATCGGCATCTTGGCGGCCATCGTCATTCCCACCGTCGGCAGCGTGCGGGAAAAGGCCCAACGGGCGGTGGACGCCAACAACCTGCGCGAGATCGCCAAGGCCGCCATGATTTATGCGGCCGACAACAACGACCGCCTCCCCGACCCCGACGCCACGACCGCCCTCAACGCCTCATCCCGCGTATTCCTCTGGCCCGGCATTCTCGCCCGGACCGGGGCGCTGACAGACCTCGCAATTTATTTCTCCAAAGTTGACCCCGCCTTCAGTGGGGAGGCCCCCAACGCCATCCTTAGCCCCGGCAACCGCAATACGCTCGACGCCTCGTTCACCGACGGTCGCGAGCTGAGCTTCGAATTCGTCGGCGGTCTCAAGATGAGCGATCCCGCCACCACCCCCGTTGCCTTTACCCGGGGCCTGCACACCGACGGCACTTGGGATGTGCAAAACGGCGTCTACGGCGACACTGGCGGCCACGTGGTTTACCTCGGCGGCAACGTCGAGTTTTACCCCGCCACCGCCACCGGAAAATTCATCAGCGCCATCACCGGCCAGTGCACGGACAATCTCCTCGAGGCGCTGCCGAATCGCAGCAACGTCAAGGTCTGGGGCACCCCCGCGCCGGAATCGGCACGACAGGCGGCACCGCGCGCTAAGCGCCATTTCCGCAGGTATTTCCTGTTTTCCCGCTTCCCCCGGGGGCGCGGCTCTGCCAAGGTCACGGCTTTGCCATGCCGCCTGCCGCCGCCGCGACCTCCCTTCCCGCCTACGGGACGACCTACGTCATCGGACACAAAAACCCCGATGCCGATGCCATTTGCTCGGCCATCGCCTACGCAGCTTTCAAGGACCAACGCGGCGACCAAGGCTATGTGGCGGCGCGGTGCGGCAACTCCAACGCCCGAATCGACACCATTCTTGGTCGCTTCAACCAGCCCCTGCCGGTCTACCTCAGCGACGTGAGCCCACGGGTCAGCGACCTCATGATCCGCGACGTAGTCTACGTCGAGGACGGCGCCACCTGCGCCGAGGCGCTCGAAATGATCGATCGGCACGGGGTCAGCGTGCTGCCCATTACGGACGCCGAACGGCACATCCGCGGCACCGTTTCCCTCGCGCAAATGGGCGGATTCTTCGTCCCGCACGTCAACGAGCCGCGCCAGATGCGCAAGGTGCACACCAGTCTGAATCGCATCGTCCGCTCCCTGCAGGCCACCGTGCTGAACGCCGTGGCCGCCGACCGGCTGGAGGAACTTTATGTCCGCATCGGCGCAATGGATGTCGGCACCTTTTGGAAGATTTCCGAGCGCGAAAATCTCCCCGCCTCCCAGTCCGTCATCATTGTCGGCGACCGACGCGACGTCCAGGTTCGCGCCATTGAGATCGGCATTCGCGCCCTGATCATCAGCGGTGGCCTGCCGGTCGACGACTCCGTGCTGAAGCTCGCCCGTGAACACCACGTCAGCGTCATTTGCAGCCCGCACGACACCGCCACGACCGCGTGGGTCGTCCGCACCGCCGCCACGCTCGACCGCGTCATCGACCGGCAATTCAGCACCATCAGCGCCGACACGCCGTTGGAGTCAGTGCGCAAAAAATTCAGCCCCACCTCAACCCACGCTCTCCTCGTCGCGGACGAACAGGGTGTGCTCCAAGGCATTCTCACCAAGAGCGACCTGCTAAAATCGGTGGGCACACGCCTCGTGCTCGTGGACCACAACGAAGTGACCCAGGCCGTGAACGGCGCGGAGAACGCCATCATCACCGAGATCATCGACCACCACCGGCTGGGCGCGCTTAACACGCAGCAACCGATTCTTTTCATCAACGAGCCCGTCGGCTCGACCTGCACCATTGTCGCCGACCTCTTCCGCCGCGAAGGCCTGACGCCCTCGCCGAACCTGGCCGGCATCATGATGTCCGGCCTGATTTCGGACACCCTGCTCTTGAACAGCCCGACCACCACGCCCAAGGACGGCATCATCCTGGAGTGGCTGTCGCGGATCGCCAAAGTCGAGCCGCGCACGCTCGCCGACGCCATTTTCAGCTCCGGCTCCGTCATCCTCGCGAGCCCGCCGGACCGGATCGTCCGCTCCGATTTCAAAATCTACGACGAAGAGGGCGTGCGTTTCGCCGTGTCGCAGGTGGAGGAACTCGGCTTCGGCAATTTCTGGGATCACGCCAAGCCTATCGCGCAGGCCCTGCAGGAGCTCCGCAATGAGGAAGGCCTCGCCTTTGCCTGCCTGTTGGTCACAGACATCAACACGCAAAATTCCCTGCTTCTGGCCAAGGGCGACGCGAGCTTCATCAGCCGCATTTCCTACCCACACGTCGCGAACGAGGAAGCCTTTGATCTTCCCGGCATCGTCAGCCGCAAGAAACAACTCATCCCCTACCTGGGCAGCATCCTTCGCGAGATGGCCGCCGACGGCGCCGTCCCCGGCCACTCCTCCGCCCCCTTCGCCAAGTCACACCGCGGGTAATCCGCACCGCTTTTGTCATGTCTGACGCCGCCACGCCATCCGTCCCGAGCGATTTTATCCGCGACATCGTCGCCCAGGATGTCGCCGCCGGCAAATACTCCACCATTGTCACGCGCTTCCCGCCCGAGCCCAACGGTTACCTGCACCTCGGCCACGCGCGCGCGATCTGCCTGAACTTCGGCATCGCGGTCGAAAACCGCGGCCGTTGCAACCTGCGGTTCGACGACACCAATCCGGCCAAGGAAGACGCCCACTACGTCGAGGCGATCACCCGCGACATCCGCTGGCTGATCTCCGGCTGGGCGGAGGCGCAGCTCACCTTCAAGCCCAAGGGCGCCGCGCCGGCCGAGCAGTCCGTAAACGGTCGCCCGGACCGCTTGATGGTGCCCCGCCCGGCCGATGCGGCTGATGCAGAACCCTACGCTGCCTCCGACTATTTTGACGTGCTTTACGACTATGCGGTCGAGTTGATCAAGCGTGGCAAGGCCTACGTTTGCGATCTCAGCCCGGAGGAAACCGAGCAATACCGCGGCACGCCCACCACCGTCGGCCGCGACAGCCCGTGGCGGAGCCGCTCGGTGGAAGAGAACCTCGACCTCTTCACCCGGATGCGCGCCGGCGAGTTTGCCGACGGCACTCGCTCCCTCCGCGCCAAGATCGACATGACGTCGCCCAACATCTGGCTGCGGGACCCCCTGCTTTATAGAATCCGGCACATCGCCCATCATCACACCGGCGGAAAGTGGTGCATCTACCCGCTCTACGACTACGCCCACTGCCTGAGCGACTACCTCGAGGGCGTCACCCACAGCTTCTGCTCGCTCGAGTTCGTCGTCCACCGCCCGCTTTACGACTGGGTCCTCACTTCGCTCGACCTGCCGCGCCCGCGGCCGCATCAATACGAATTCGCGAAGCTCATCCCCACCTACACAATCATGAGCAAGCGCAACTTGCTCCGCCTCGTGCAGGAAAAGGTCGTCAGCGGCTGGGACGACCCGCGCATGCCGACGCTCGCCGGCCTCCGTCGCCGCGGCATCACCGCCGCCGCGCTGCGCCGCTTCGTGATCGGCACGGGCATCACCACTCATGACGCCGGCATCACTGATATCGCCGTCTTCGAGCACGTCGTGCGTGACGAGCTGAACCAAGCCGCTCCGCGTCGCCTGGGGGTGCTCCACCCGCTCAAACTCGTCCTGACGAATCTGGCTCCGGGCGAGGTCATCGCCTGCGAAGCCGTCAACAATCCGCAGTCCGAAGCCCCGACGACCCGCACGGTGAATCTTACCCGTGAGGTCTACATCGAGCAGGACGACTTCGCCGAAGTGCCGCCACCGAAGTTTCACCGCTTGAAACCCGGCGGCGAAGTGCGCCTGAAATATGCCTGCATCATCGCCCTCGACGAGATCGTAAAGGACGCTTCCGGCCAGATCACCGAGCTCCGTTGCACCGCCCAGCTTGACACCCGCGCCGGCGAGCCGAATTCCGGCAAGAAGGTCAAGGGCACCATCCACTGGGTCAGCGCTGCCGAGGCCATCGAGGCCGAAGTCCGACTTTACGATCGCTTGTTCACCGTGCCCGAGCCCGGAGCCGAGGACGACTTCCTGAAGGTGATCAACCCGGACTCCCTCACCGTGGTGTCGGCCAAACTCGAACCCGCCCTCGCCACGGCCAAACCCGGCGAATGCTTCCAGTTCGAGCGCATGGGCTATTTCACGCCGGACGCCGGCGATTCCCAGCCCGGCATGCCGGTCTTCAACCGCACGATCACCCTCCGCGACACCTGGGCGAAATAAACCAAATCGGCCAGGGCCGAATCAAAGTCCGGCCGCAAACCGTCCCAGCCGTGCCTTACATTTCGCACGACCCAGCATGCGCATGATCGTAGTGATGCTTGGGCCGGCGTTGGTGCCGGTCAGCGCCAGGCGCGCCACGGATTGGTAGGCGCCGAAGCCCTGGCCATTCGCCTCGGCCAGCGCCTTGAGGCCGTGCTCGATGGTCTCATCGGTGGCAAAATCCACGGACGGTAGCGTCGTCAAAAGCTCGGCAAGGCGCACCTTCGGCTCGCCCTTGCCCAAGACCTTGGCCTTCACCTTTTCGTCCATCGGGAAATCCTCGGTAAAGAAATAGACCGTATAAGCCGGCAACTCTTCCACGCCCTTGATCTTGGGCTGGCTGATCAGCATCACTTCACGGAAATAGCCCGCATCGGCAGTCAACGCGGCACTGTCGCCAGCTTGGGCTTGAAAATAGCTCCGCGCCTTCGCCACGAAATCATCCGCCGGCAGCTCGAGCAAATAAAGCATGTTCATGTGCGCGAGCTTCTTGTCGTCGAAGCGCGCGTTGCTCTGGTTCACGCCCGGCAAGTCGAAGAGGCGCACGATCTCGTCGAGCGACATCTTCTCTCGGTCATCGCCGGGATTCCAACCGAGCAGGCACAGGAAATTCACCAGCGCCTCCGGCAGATAACCGCGTCGTTGGTATTCCTCGACCAAGGCACCGACGTCACGCTTGGACATCTTGCCCGGACCATTCTGCTTCAGGATGAGCTGGATGTGGGCAAATTCCGGCACCGGCGCGCCGAAGGCTTTGAACAACTCCACGTGCTTGCTCGTGTTCGAAAGGTGGTCCTCGCCGCGAATCACGTGGGTGATGCCCATGGTGATGTCGTACACGACAT
>JAPOIC010000255.1 GCA_029979145.1 Opitutaceae bacterium | reverse complement strand
CCGTCGGCACGGGATCCACCAGCTCATGGCTGACGTGGGACAGTTTCTCGATGAGGTAGCCGTCGAAGAACGGCTCGCGACGCGTGCCGGGGGTAAGTGGGGTCGGGTACATCCCCGGTCAGCTTTGGCCGGATTTCGGGCATGCCAACGTCAAAGGCCGGTTAGGTGGATTTTACCGGAGAACGCAGAGGGCGCGGAGAGGGTGGGCAGGATTTTGCACGGAAGGGAACGGAGAGAACGGGAGCACAAATACAACCGGTAGGGCGGGCTCTCCGAGCCCGCCGTTCCGACGCACGCGGGTGAGAACGGAAAGCGCGTTGGGGACAACGCGCTCCACCGATCTGCGACAATCCGCGTCATTCACGGAAAAATCCCTCTGTTCCGCTGCCCACAAAAGACTCTCTTTTTTCCGGCGGCGACCATACGGTGGCGCATGGAAAAACGCCGTTTTGCCGAACTCGGGCTCTCGCCGGAAATCCTCAAGGCCGTCGACAAGCTCGGCTTTGAGGAGGCCTCGCCCATCCAGACTGCGGTGATTCCGCTGCTGTTGGCGGGGCGCGACGTCGTGGGCCAGTCGGCCACGGGCTCGGGCAAAACCGCGGCCTTTGCCATCCCGGCGATCGAGCGCGTGAACCCGGCGGTGAAGCGCGTGCAGGCCTTGATCCTTTGCCCGACACGCGAGCTGGCGGTGCAGGTGGCGGAGGAAGTTGCGAAGCTCGCGGCGTTCAAACGCGGGGTGCTCGAAGTACCGATCTATGGCGGCCAGTCCTACGACCGCCAGTATCGCGCCTTGCAGGCCGGCGCGCAGATCGTGATTGGCACGCCCGGCCGCGTGATGGACCTGATGGAGCGCGGCGCGCTGCGGCTCGATGCCTTGCAGCTGGTCGTGCTCGACGAGGCCGACCGCATGCTCGACATGGGTTTTCGCGACGACATCAACCACATCCTCAGTCTCGTGCCCGAACAGCGGCAGATCCTGTGCTTCTCGGCCACCATGCCGCGCGAGATCAAGGACCTGATCACGCGTTTTACCAAGGACCCCGAGTGGGTAAAGATCGAGGCCCAGGCGCAGAACGCGCCCCAGGTGGAGCAGATCTATTTTGAGGTGGATCGCCGGTCGAAGCTCGAAGCGCTGACCCGGCTCATCGACGTGAACGACTTCCGCTACGGAATCATTTTTTGCAGCACCAAGATCATGGTGGATGAGCTGGATGAGCACCTGCATGCCCGCGGCTACGCCGTCGACCGGCTGCATGGCGACATCTCCCAGGCCCAGCGCAACCGCGTCATGGACAAGTTTCGGCGCCGAGGTTTTGAGTTTCTGATCGCAACGGACGTCGCCGCTCGCGGCTTGGATGTCGACGACCTCGAGGTGGTGTTCAATTACGACCTGCCGAACGACGCCGAGGACTACACCCACCGCATCGGCCGCACCGGCCGCGCGGGCAAATCCGGCCAAGCCTTCACTTTCGTGTCGGGCCGGGAGCTCTACAAACTTCAGGGCATGGTGCGTTACGCTAAACTCAACATCCGGCGCGAGCGTATCCCCTCGCTCGATGAGGTCGAAGAGGCGCGCACGAACGTATTTTTCGAGAAGATCCGAAGCACGCTAGACGCCCGCGAGTTCAAGCCCCACGACCGCATGATCGATCGGTTGCTCGACCAGGGTTACGCCAGCACGGACATTTGCTCGGCGCTGATTCATCTCTTGCAGGGAAGCGCAGGGGGAAGCGCCGGCGCCCCGCCGGCGAAGGAAAAGCCGGCCCGCGCTGCGGCGCCCGAGCCGGACACCGGGTGGAGCTCGGCGCCGATTCCGCGCAAGTCCAAGGCAGCGCGGGCGGATTCGTTCTCCGACGACGACGGTCCGCCGAAGAAAACAAAATACGAACGGCCGGCGCGCACCGGCCGAGAAGCGGGCATGATCACGTTGTTCTTGAATGTCGGCCGCAAGCAGCTCGTCACGCCGGCGGACATCGTCGGCAAGATTGCGGGTGTTACGCGCCTGCCGGCGGGCATTGTCGGCGCGATCGACCTGCACCAACGCCATGCGCTGGTGGATGTGGCCGAGGCGCACGTGTCCGTGGTGCTGAACAAGCTGGCCGGCATCCGGATCAAAGGTCAGGTGCTCGAGCCGAAGGTGGCGGTGGCTGAGTAAGGAGGAGTCTTATCAGGAGGCTGCTGAGGGCGCGGAAGTTTCGACCCTGACTTCAGAGCGGATTTAACAGGAGCGAACGGCGGGAACGGAGGAAGGATTCAAACCGGACTGAACGGGAATTCCTCAAGCGGAATTTATCTCTGTTAGCTCTGTTACCTCCTGTAAAAATGAGAGGCAGAGATGCCGCCATCGGAACGTCACCGTCGGCACCCTTGACAGCCCTGCTAGGGCACCGTTATTGCGATGGCCCCGTATGGATGTTGTGCTGGATCAACCGGTGTTGGTTTTGAACCGCTTGTGGCAGGCCGTGAACGTCATCGGGGCGCGGCGTGCCTTCGCCATCCTCGCCCGGGGCCACGCCCAGGTCGTCCACCACGAGGAGGATGACTTCCGCACCTTCGGGTTGCTGGACTGGATCGACTTCAGCTCGAACAATCCGCCGATCGAGGAGCTGGAGACCGTGCGCACGCCCACGCGCACCATCCGCCTGCCGCGCGTGATTCTGTTGACCTTTTTTGACCGCCTGCCGTGCAAGGAGCTTAAGCTCACCCGCAACAACGTCTTCGAGCGCGACAAGAACACCTGCCAGTATTGCGCGCAGGTGCTGCCGCGCGACGAGCTCAACCTCGACCACGTCATCCCCCGCGACTTCGGCGGCAAGACGACGTGGGAGAACATCGTGTGCTCGTGCATCAAGTGCAATTCCCGCAAGGCCAACCGCCTGCCGCACCAAGCGGGCATGCGCCTGATCCGCAAGCCCGTCCGCCCCAAGTGGCGCCCGGTCATCTCGCTCGTGCTCGGCAGCCAGCATCGCGAGATGTGGAAGGACTTCCTCGACGTCGCCTACTGGAACGTCGAGCTCGAGGAGTGAGCGGAGGTCCGTGG
>JAPOIC010000149.1 GCA_029979145.1 Opitutaceae bacterium | reverse complement strand
TCAACGCGCTCCACCTCCGTTCGCTCCGTTACCTCCTGTAATACAATTCGGCGGGCCTCAGCGCGCTTTGCACCGTCCGGTGCAAATCCTTACCGCGCGTAACCCTTAGGCTTGGCCTGGTGCCATTTCCAGGCGGTGGCGACGATGGGCTCGATCGAGGTGAACTTAGGGGTCCATTTGAGCTCCGTCTTGGCCTTGGTGGAGTCGGCGTAGAGCGCGGGCGGGTCACCGGCGCGGCGGGGGGCGAAGGAGTGCGGCACGGGCTTGCCGGTGATCTTTTCCACGGCGCGGATTACTCCCAAGACGGAAGTTGGGGTGCCGGTGCCGAGGTTGTAAAAGAGGGCGGTGCCGGGTGTGGCGAGCTTCTCGAACACGGCGATGTGGGCGCGGCTCAAGTCGTCGACATGCACGTAGTCCCGCAGGCAGGTGCCGTCGGGGGTGGGGTAGTCGTTGCCGAAAACCTGCAGCGGCGGCCGGAGTCCGGTCGCGGCGTCGATCGCGAGCGGGATCAGGTGCGTCTCCGGGTCGTGGTGCTCGCCGATGGCGCCATCCTCGTAGGCGCCGGCGGCGTTGAAGTAGCGGAAAGCGGCAAAGCTCAGGCCGTGGGCGTGGGCGAGGGCCTTAAGGGCGTTTTCAATGTCGAGCTTGGTCTGGCCGTAGGGGTTGATCGGCGCCTGCGGCAGGGCCTCGGTGATGGGCATTGACTGCGGCACGCCGTAGGTGGCGCAGGTGGAGGAGAAGACGAATTTCTTCACGCCGGCGTCGAGCATCGCGTGGAGCAGGTAGAGCGTGGCGACTACGTTGTTGAAATAGAATTTGAGCGGATCGTTGACGCTTTCGCCGACGTAGGCGAAGGCGGCGAAGTGCATCACAACCTCGATTTTCTCATCGCGCAGGATCTGGCCCACGGTGGCCTCGGCGCCGAGGTTGGCGTCGTAGAACGCCAGGTCCGGGGCCACGGCGTCGCGGTGACCGTAGACGAGATTGTCGAGCACCACGGGCCGGTGGCCGGCGGCGATCAGTTGGCGGACGCAATGGCTGCCGATGTAGCCGGCACCTCCCACGACAAGAACGTTCATTTCCGGAGGGTTTTATTGCTTTCGGAGCGCGATTGGCTAGCGATTTCATCTTTCCAGGCGTAATGAAGCACTCCCGCATCGTGATCACCGGGGTCGGACTGACGGCCCCCAACGGCAATTCCCTCACAGAATTCCGCCAAAACCTGCTGGCCGGCGTGGCGGGCATTGAGCGCATGGAAATCCGCTACATGGGCGAACAGCTGGCTGGCGTCTGCCACTACGACCCGCTGCGCTACCAGAAAAAGAAGGAAGTGCGCGTGGGCACCAGGGCGGGCTCGATTTCGATCTATTGCGCCCGCGGGGCGCTGGCCGACAGCGGCGTGAATTTCGACGGCTTGGCCAAGGACCGCATCGGCATCTACATCGGCTGCACCGAGCACGGCAACGTCGAGACCGAGAACGAGATCTACAACATCTCCCAGTTTAACTACGACACGAAGTTCTGGTCGCACTACCACAACCCCCGCACGGTCGCCAACAACCCGGCCGGCGAGGCGTCCCTCAACCTCGGTGTCACCGGTCCGGCCTACACGATCGGCGCCGCCTGCGCCGCGGGCAACCTGGGCCTGATTCATGCCACGCAAATGCTGCGGCTGGGTGAGGTGGATTTCGCGATCTGCGGCGGCGTCAGCGAGAGTATCCGCACTTTCGGCATCTTTGCCGGCTTCAAGAGCCAGAACGCGCTTGCGACGCACGAAGACCCGCACAAGGCCAGTCGGCCCTTCGACAAGGCGCGCAACGGCATTGTCGTTTCCGAGGGCGGAGCGCTCTACACCTTGGAACGACTCGAGGACGCTAAGGCGCGCGGGGCGAAGATTTACGGCGAGATCGCCGGCTACCACGTCAACAGCGACGCCAGCGACTATGTGCTCCCGAATCCGACCCGCCAGGCCGAGTGCGTGCGCAAGGCCGTGGCCCACGCTGGCATGAACCCGGCGGACATCCATATCGTCAATACTCACGCCACGGCCACGCCGCAGGGAGACATTCAGGAGTGCGAGGCAATTCGTGCGGTGTTTGGCGAGGGGTGTCCCGATACCCACATTAACAACACCAAGAGTTACATCGGCCACTGCATGGGAGCCGCCGGCGCGTTGGAGCTCGCGGGCAATCTGCCGTCGTTCGACGACCTCGACCCGCAGTGCGCCCTCCCGGGCCTCGTGCTCAACACCCCGCGGAAGGCCGCCAAGGTCGACACCATCCTGAACAACTCCTTTGGCATGCTCGGGATAAATTCCACGTTGATTGTTAAACGCTTTGTTTCCTAAGGTTTTCCCTCAATTTCCTGACTATGACCAAAGACGACTGTAAACAGGTGGTGCTCGATATCATCGCGGACATCGCGCCCGACGAAGATCTGAGCAACGTGAAGCCCGACGTGCGCCTGCGTGATCAACTGGAACTCGATTCGATGGACTTCCTCGACATCGTCATGGAGCTGCGCAAACAGCACGGCATCGAGGTCCCGGAGGCTGACTACATGCAGCTCGCCAGTCTCGACAGCTGCGCGGAATACCTGACACCGAAGTTCACCGCCCTCGGCAAGTAGGCCGGGTGGTTGACGCCATTATGAGAAGCCGGGCCTCCGCCCGGCTTTTTTCGTGTCCGCGTTCCGGCGGTTGTGGGCTTGCCGGTGGCGGGCCGGGGCGTTTCGTTCTTCCGTCTTGAACACCACGACTCACTACGACGTCGCCATCATCGGGGCGGGCATGTCCGGCCTCGCCGCCGGCATTCGCCTGGCGCACTTCGGCCAGAAGGTCTGCGTGTTTGAGCGGCATAACGCCGTGGGCGGCCTGAACGGTTTCTATAGTCTCGGAGGCCGCAAATACGACGTCGGCCTGCACGCCCTGACCAACTATGTGCGCCCGGGAGTCAAAGGCACGCCGCTGACCAAGCTCCTGCGGCAGCTGCGCATCGACCGCGACGAGTTCGCCCTGTGCGAGCAAAAGCAAAGCCGCGTGGCCTTTGGTCCCAACGGCGAAACGAGTCTGCGGTTCACGAACGACTTTGCGGTGTTCGAAAGCGAAGTGGCCCGGGCATTCCCGCTGCAGATCGACGGCTTTCGCGCCCTGGTGGCCTTTATTCGCGGCTATGACGACGTGTCGCTCGACGCGAAACCGGAGTCGGCGCGCGCGGTGGTGCGGCGGCATATCACTGATTCCTTGCTGGAGGATATGCTGTTTTGCCCGGTCATGTATTACGGCAGCGCCCAGGAGCGGGACATGGAATTCGGCCAGTTCGTGATCATGTTCAAAGCGCTCTTCTTCGAAGGCTTCGCCCGACCGTTGGACGGCGTGCGAGTGATCCTTCGCGTGCTCCTGGAAAAATTCCGTGCCGCCGGCGGCGAACGTCGCATGAAGTGCGGCGTGGAAAAACTCGTGGCACGAAATGGTCGCGTCGATACCCTCGTGCTCGACAGCGGCGAGGAAATCACCGCCACGCACATCCTTTCCTCGGCCGGCGCCGCTGAGACCTTTGCGCTCTGCGTTAGCCCAGAGGCCAATGATGCGCCCAGTCATCAACCAGGCGGGCACTCTTTCGTTGAGACCATCACGGTGCTGCGCGACCAGCCGGCCGACTTGGGGTGGGGCGACGACACGATCATCTTTTTCAACGACTCCGAGCGTTTCAGCTACGAGCGTCCGGCCACGCAGGTTGATGTGCGCAGCGGCGTGATCTGCTTCCCGAACAACTTCGCCTATCCCGACGGCGCCAACCTCGACGAAGGGTTCTTCCGCGTCACTTGTCTGGCGGATCCGCAGGCTTGGGTGGGGTTGCCCGAGGAGACCTACCGCGCGGACAAGGAACGCTGGTTTGCCGAAATCCAACGCAGCGCGCGACGCTTCCTGCCCGCCGTGGCCGACGAGCGGCTGAACGGCGCCATTGCGGCCACGGACATGTTTACGCCGCGCACCATCACGAAGTTCACCGGCCACCTGAACGGCGCGATCTACGGCGCACCCGAGAAGGTTCGCGACGGGCGCACGCCGTGGAGCAACCTCTACCTCTGCGGCACCGACCAAGGTTTTCTCGGCATCATCGGCGCGATGCTCAGCGGCATCTCGATGGCCAACTACCACATTCTCCGCGGCGGGAGCTGATCAAGCGTTCGCGATCGGGACGCCGTTGCGTTCGTGGCAGTGCGGACACGACACGTCGGGCACATAGCGCGAGTCTTGCTGCTCGGCGGGCGTGAGGGGCACCTGGCAGGCGAAACACAGGGCGGAGCCGGTCTCGCGCAGGTCGGCGTCAACGCCGACGCGTTTGTCGAAGACGAAACATTCGCCGTCATAGTGCGCGCCGCCGCACTCCTCGAAATATTTTAGAATGCCACCCTCAAGCTGGTGCACGTCAGTAAAGCCGGCACGTCGCATGAAAGGACCGGCCTTTTCGCAGCGAATGCCGCCCGTGCAAAACATGACGAGCGGCCGCGCTTTCATCTCCTCGGGTAGCGCCGCCACGGCCTGCGGGAAATCCCGGAAGTGCCGAATTCCCGCCGGCACCGCGCCGCGAAATGTGCCCATCCGCACCTCATAATCGTTGCGGGTGTCGAGCAGGGTCACCGGTCGGCCTTCGTCCAACCAGCGTTTTAGCTCCCGGGGCGGCAGCTTGGGCGCGGGGTTGCGGGCGGGGTCAATCCCATCGACGCCAAAGGCGATGATCTCCGATTTTATCTTCACGAGCATCCGATTGAAGGGCTGGTCGTCGCTGGGCGACTCCTTGGCCGTAAGGTCTTCCAATCCGGCGACCGTCCGCAATTCGGCCAGCAAGGCGTCGACCGCGGCGCGGGGGCCGGCGACGAACAAGTTGATCCCCTCCAGGCTCAGCAGAATCGTCCCGCGCAGGTCGAGCGACCGCGTGAGGGCCTGCAGCCGGACCCGCAGCTCCGGGAGGTCCGTGAGTGGCACGAAGCGGTAGGTCGAGAGATTGACGATGGCGGCCATGGCGGGACGGGCGAACCAACGGCAGGGCGGGGCGGATTTCAAGCCTCGCGACCCCGGCAAAAGCCCTTGCCAGTGCGGGTCGGCGTTTGTTTGGTTCACTCCTTCACATGGCCTACGACTGGTTAAAAGGAGTTGCGGATGAGTATGACGTGATCGTCATCGGCAGCGGTTTGGGCGGTTTGACCGGCGCCAACTGCCTCGCCAAGGCGGGCCACAAGGTCCTGCTACTCGAGCACCACTACCAGTTCGGCGGCCTGGCGACCTGGTTCACCCGCAAGGGCGGGCATATTTTCGATATCTCGCTGCACGGCTTCCCATCGGGAATGAAAAAGAGTTGCCGGAAATACTGGACCAAGGAGATCGCCGACTCGATCCACCAGCTGAAGGACATTCGCTTCGTGAACCCGCAGATGGACGTCTGGACGACGTTTACGCGCGAAGACTACACCCGCGTGTTGGTCGAGCAGTTCCAGCTCCCACAGGACCGAGTCGAGGCGTTCTACGACCATCTCCGGTCGATGAACTACTAC
>JAPOIC010000062.1 GCA_029979145.1 Opitutaceae bacterium | reverse complement strand
CCGGGTGAACGTATCATCCGCCGAGCCTGCACTTGCCTAAACGAACCTAGGGTTATTTACCTAGGGAGGTCGTAACTTACACCCGTCACTCAGCACCGCCTGCCGCTCGACACCCGCGCGCCTTGATCGCGGGCCTGGCGACGTTTTGCGGGTGGAGCCTCGCGACGGCGAACCTGCACGCTGAATTCGCCCCGCGTCCCTATCGCGTCGACAACTTCGGCGAGGACCTGGGCGCGATCACGACCCAAGCCACGCCGCCGCCCGCCGGCGTGCGGCTTAACTTGGCGGTCTCGTATCCCCGCGGCCTGTTCGCGGCCTCGCGATCGAGGATGAAAACTACAACCGCCTCGTCCTCGGCGGTCACCTCACCGCCCTCGGTTGCGAGGCCGACTGGGCCACCAGCGCCGCCGAGGCCGCCGACCAGGTCCGGGGCAACGCCTACCAAGTCATCATTTCCGACTGCTCGTTGCCCGACGCCAGCGGTGCGACCGTGATCAACGCCCTGCACGACGCCACCAATGGTCATCCTCCGCCCATCATCGTCGTCTCGGCCTACGCCACCGCTGAAATGCGTTCCGCCGTCATCCAGGCCGGCGCGCGCCTCTTCGTGAGCAAGCCCATCAGCCGCGCCAAACTGGAGTTCGCGCCGTCTTACTTGAACCTCGGTCGCAACACCACCGCCGCCCCCGAGTCGGAACCCGGCGCCCAGCTCAACTTCGACCGCCTGCTCATCCTTGGGCCCGCGAACGAGATATTACCCCGGTTCGCCGCCGACGTCACCGCAAACTTCGAGCAGGCCCGAGCTACCTTCGACCGCGATCCGGTCGCCGCCATTCCGGAGGTGCACAAACTTCGCACCACCCTGCTGCTGGTTGGCGCGTCCACGGCCGTGGATCTGCTCCGCGTGATCGAAAACCTCGCGGCCACCAATCCCGACATCGCGCGTTCCGGCCCCCTCTGGACCGAATTGGAACAGGAAATCGACGCAGTGGTGGCGGCCGTTCGGGCCGCCACCAATCCCGCCGGTCCGTCGGACTGACCGCCCTCCAACTGCCGCTTTCCCGCTTTACAGCCCCCGCCAGCCGCCTACCGTCGCCGCCATGGAACCTCTCTCCTCAGTCTTCGCGGGCACACTGGCCATTTTCGGCCTCGGCACCCCCGAGCTGATCGTCATCTTGGTCATTCTGCTGGTGCTCTTCGGTGGCGCCAAGCTCCCGGGCCTCGCCAAGGGCCTCGGCCAGTCCATCAAGGAATTCAAGAAGGCGAGCAAGGAAGAGGACTCCGCCGGCGAGGCCAACAAGCCCGACGCGAAGAAGGACTCCGGCTCGTCGAGCTAATCGCCCTTCCCCGTTGCATTGGCGCGCCCCATTCGGAGCGCGCCTTTTTCATGCCGACGTCTCGCCGGCCGGTTCGGCCAGCCACGTCTCAAACGCGCGAACTTGATCGGCCGTGCCCAGCACCAACACCTCGTCTCCAGGGAAAAGTTTCACGTCGCCGCCGGGATTTAGGATGCGCGCGCCACCGCGATTGATGCCCGCCACCTGCACGCCCACGGCCTTGGCCGGAGCGAGTTCAGCCAAGGTGCATCCCGCCCGCGGACTCCCGACGGGCACCTCCACCGCCTCCATGGTGACGTCATCGATTTCCGCCGGTTCGGCGTTTGTCGTAACCTGACCGACGAAGGCCTTGCCCGCCGCCGCCTGCTCCGGCGTGCCGAGCAACAACACCCGGTCGCGCGGAAACAGCGCGAAATCTGCCGGCGGGGTTTCCACCACCACGCCCTGGCGTTCCACGCGCACCACCATGCAACCGGTCCGCGCGCGCAAGCCCAGTTCGCCCAAGGTCCGGCCGCGCACGTCCGCGAGGTCCGGCACGAGGCTCTCCGTCAAGGTCAGTTGCCATTCGCTGTGCGCTGCGAGAATTGGCGGCGTGGTGCCATCCATCGGGCGGCCCGCGGAGACTAGACGCTCCTGCAGTTCCACCTCCAGCAAGCTGTGCCAGTAAATGAGTTTTCGCCGCAGGAGGAAGATGGCGCCCACGGCGATGACCAAGGCCACCAACGGCATCCAGCTGCCCATGCCGCCAATCGGCACAATCGCGCTCAGCCAGATGAACATCAGCACCGCGGCCACGACCTTAAAACCGGCTTCGAGGTAGGGCCGCAACCGTGCGAGTCGCGGATTCCCCATGCTGCTCATCTCGGCATAGATCAGTGCCAGCGCCGCGGCGTTGCGCCAGATCGCGATGAGCGGCAGGAGCACGATTACCGTCAGCGTGCCCCAGAAAATCAATTGCGGCGCGCCGGGAAACAGCGTCTCGCCCGGCAGCAAATACCGCACCACGCTGAACATCGGCTCGGAGAACAGCAGCAGCCCCGTCACCAACAGCACTTCCATCGTAATCTGGATGATGCGCTTCCGGCTCAGCTGCCACAGCACGCTCTTCTGCTGGTGCACCCGCAGGCGTTCGAGAAAGCCGTCATAGGCGCCTAGCCAATCCTCGAACCACGCCGGCTGCTTGCCCGCCACCCAGTCGCTGATCGCGCCCGAATACTTCGCCAGCGGCGGCGCCACGAGCGCGGTGACCAGCGACAAACCGACCGCCACGGCCTGGAACCGCTCGGGCACGACCCCCGCGGCGACGCCCAGCTGCACGATGATAAATGAGAACTCGCCGATCGGCGTGATGATCAGGCCGACGCGCATCGCTTCGCGGAGTTTCACGCCGGTCACCAGCATGCCGCAGGTGCCGCCCACCGTGCGCGCCGCCAGCGCCACCACGGAGACGCCGATCACCAGCAACCACGCCTCACAGAGGAGCCGCACGTCGATCTGCATGCCAATCGACACGAAGAACACTGCGCTGAACACGTCGCGCATGCCCTCAAACACGCGCTCCACCTGCCCGCGCTGCGGTGTCTCCGCTACAATCGAACCCAAGATAAACGCGCCCATCGCCAGCGAGTAGCCCGCCCGCTGCGCCGTCAGCGCCAATCCGAGCATGAGGCCCGCGACCACCAAGGTTTGCAGTTCCTCGCTCGCGGAATCCGCCAATCTCCGCAACAGCCACGGCACCGCCAGCAACCCCACCACCACGGCCAGCACGACAAAGGCCCCCAAGCCGCCGAGCGTCTCGCCCACGTGCGACTCGCCCAAGCCGCCGATCAGCACCACCGAATTGAGCAACGCCAGCGAGATCACGGCGACGACGTCCTCCAGCACGGTCACGCCCATCGCCATCTGCCCGGCCTTTTCGTGATTCAGCCCGCCATCCTGCAGCACCTTGCTGATGATGGCCGACGACGAGACGATGAGGATCGCCGCAAAAAAGATCGCCGAGACGCCGGTCAGGCCAAAAACCGGCGCAGCCAAGCGCGAAAGATTGTAGACCACGAGCGCCGTGACGAAGGTCGCGATCACCAAGGGCCAGCCGAGCCGCCGGAGTTTCCGCAGGCTCAGCTTCATGCCGATCGAGAACATGAGGAACACCAAGCCGACCTGCGCGAGCGTCTCGATGCGCCCGCTGTCCGTCACAAGCGAGAACGGCGGCGTGAACGGACCGATCATCATGCCGGCCGCGAGGAAGCCGACAATGACCGACAGGCCGAGCCGATGGCAGACCCAGCCGACCAGGCCCGCCACCAACATCACCACCGCCAGATCCTGAATGAAATCGGTTCCCTGCATGGAAGGCGCGCGCGCCGCCCCAGCACGCCCACGCCCTCACCCGGGGTCAAGAGCAACCGGTTTCAACTCGACAACGACGCGATCAACCTTTCCACCACGACGGCACCACCCCATGGCCCGGTCAGACGCGGCGGACGGCACCCCTCTACAGAACCCGGATCTGGACCGGTTTTTTTGCGGCGGTCGCCGCCGGAAGACGCGCGCGCCGATCCGGTCACACGGCCGCGTGGGTCCGACGTAAGTTTCGGCCGCTCCTGAGATTTACCGCGTTGACACCCCCCGGCGAGGCCGATTCGTTCCCGTTGGCGGAACAGCGCCACCTCTCCCCGCAATCATGGCAGCTAACTTCCTCGGCTACTTCTCCAACGACATCGGCATCGACTTGGGCACCGCCAACACCCTCGTCTACCTGAAGGACAAGGGGATTGTCCTCCGCGAGCCGTCCGTCGTCGCCCTCGACACCAACACGCGCAAGGTGCGCGCCGTCGGTGACGAGGCCAAGCGCATGCTCGGCCGCACGCCAGGCAACATCACCGCCATCCGTCCGATGAAGGACGGCGTCATCGCCGACTTCGACGTCACCGAGGCGATGCTGCGCTACTTCATCCGCAAGGTTTCCAGCTCCTCGTTCCGCGCCCCGCCGCGCGTCGTCATCGCCATTCCCTCCGGCATCACCGAGGTGGAAAAGCGCGCCGTGAAGGACTCCGCCCTCCACGCCGGCGCCCGCGACGTCATCACCATTCCCGAGCCCATGGCCGCCGCCATCGGCGTGGGCCTGCCAATTGACGAGCCCGCGGCCAACATGATCGTCGACATCGGCGGCGGCACCACGGAAATCGCGATCATCTCCCTCAACGGCATAGTCTTTTCCAAGTCCATCCGCGTCGCGGGTGACGAGCTCGACAGCGCCATCATCAACTACATGAAGCGCGCCTACAACCTCCTCATCGGTGAGCGCACCGCGGAAGAGATCAAGGTCCGCGTCGGCTCCGCCTACCCGCTGGAAGAAGAGCTCACCATGGAGGTCAAGGGCCGCGATTCCGTCGCCGGCCTGCCGAAGACCATTCACATCACTTCCCAGGAAATCCGCGAGGCTCTCAGCGACACCGTTGCCGCCATCGTTGACGCTGTCCGCGTCACGCTCGAGCGCTGCCCGCCGGAACTCTCCGCCGACCTCGTCGACCGCGGCTTCGTGATGGCCGGCGGCGGCGCGCTGATTCGCGGCATCGACCGCCTGCTCAGCGACAAGACCGGCCTGCCCGTGACGATTGCCGACGACCCGCTTTCCGCCGTGGCCAACGGCACCGGCGAGGGGCTCAATGACCTCGCTTGGCTGATGCAGCACGTCTGAGCGGCCCCTGCCGTTTTTCTGGTGGCCATGGTCGGGGCGCGGGTTAGCGTCCGCCCATCGCCGTGCCCTCCAACCGATTCGACCAGGCCAGACCCTTCCTGACGCTCGCCCTCGTAGTGCTCGCGTGGCTGGTCCTCCCGGTGGCGGTCAAGTCGTTCATGCGCGCCTCGTTCTTCGAGCTGCAAGCGCCGATCAGCGTCACCACTTCCTACGTGCGCGACCTGCAGGAATATTGGTCGCTGCGCACGCAGTCGAAGCGCGAGCTCATCGAGGCCGGCCGCGACCTCGCGCGGGTCAATGCGTCCTACGAACTCGCCGTGCAGGAAAACACCGCGCTGCGCGCCGAGCTCGACCGGATGCAAAACCTGCTGCGCCTGCCCTCCCTGCCCCAGCACCGCTTCGAGCACGCGCGCGTCGTGCGGCGCGACTTTTCCGCGTGGTGGCAGCGGCTCGTGATTCGCAAAGGCCGCAACTACGGCCTGACCGTTGGCGCGCCAGTGGTCTTCTCCGGCGGCGTGGTCGGACGCATCTCCGAAGTCCACGCCTATACCGCCGTCGTCGAACTCATCAGCAGCCCCGGCGTGCGCCTTGCCGCCGTGGTCGAGGGCGACGATCGGCCGATGAGTTTTCAAGGTGGCGTCAATCCCACTTTCGGTCCCGCCCGCGGCGTGATCGAATTCGTGCCGCTCGATCTTTTCGCCAGTTCCACCTCGACCAAACGGCTCGTAACCTCGGGCCTCGGCGGCGTTTTTCCCGCCGGGCTCACGCTCGGCCGTGTCGTGAAACTCGAACCCAGCACCGACGGCCTGTTCAAAACAGGCGAGGTCGAGCTCGACCCGCGGCTCGGCGAGCTGAACGAGGTCACCGTCCTCGTGCCGCTCAACGCCAACTGACGCCATGCGCCGCCTTGGGTTGCTGCTCTTCGGGTCGATCCTGCTGCTGTGGGCGATCACCGCGCAGCTCAATCACGCGCTCTCCAGTTTCGGCATCCACCTGTTTGCCGGCGGCCTGTGCGTGCCCTTCGTGGCCCTGCAGTTTCCCAGCCGCAGCGGGCTGCTGGTCTCGGCCGCAGCCGGGTTGTTATGCGACGCCGTCACACCAGTGCCCGTCGGCACGCACCTGTTTCTCTTCGCCGTCGCCCACGCGCTGATGGCAAAGTTGCGACATCGACTGCCGGCCGACGACGGCATCACCCAGCTCATCATCGCCCTCGTCACCAACGCCGCGCTGTATCTCGCGCTCACGATCATTCTCGCCGCGCGCCAACCCGTGATCGCCTCGCTCTGGCCGCGCTTGCTCTGGGACCTCATCCTCTCGGAAATCTACGTCGCCCTCGTCGGTCCTTGGTTCTTCGCCCTGCAGGGCCGCATCCTCGACCTGGACCGCTTCGCCCTGCGCGGCCGCCTCTGATCCGCCATGGCCGATCTCTCCTCCCAATCCGGCAACCTCGTCGAGTCCCACAAGGGCTACGACCCGCGCGTGATCCTGTTCTACTTTGTGATCGCGCTCTTGCTTGTCGCGCTCGCCGTCGGCATCGCCTACCAGCAGCTCTTCCGCACCGACGAGCACCACGAGCGCGAGCGCATGCAAAGCCAGCGCCGCATCCTCGTGCCCGGTCCCCGCGGCAACATCTACGACCGCGACGGCCGGCTCATTGTCGGCAACCGCCCGCGCTTTTCCGTCGTGCTCTACCTCGACGAATTGCGCCGCGAGTTCCGCCGCGAATACATCCGTATCCGCACGAACTACCGCGAGACCGGCGACAGAGACCTGCCTTCCCCCTCGCAGATGGAGCAGATTGCCCGCACCTCCGTCGTCCAGCGCTACCTTGACCAGGTCAACACCATCCTCGGTCGCGACCACAAGGTCGACGGCCGCGACCTCACCCGCCACTTCGTGCGCGAGCTGCTCCTGCCCTACACGCTGCTGGATGATCTCGAGCCCACCGAATACGCGAGCCTGCTGGAGAGCCTGCCCGTGAGTTCGCCTTTGCAGGTCTACACCTCCAGCACGCGCTACTACCCCTACGGCCCCGCCGCCGCGCACACGTTGGGCTACGTCGGCATCAATCCCGACATCGAGGCCGAGGACTTTTCCGGCGAGGACCTACGCACATTCAAGCTCAAGGGCAGCATCGGCCGCGACGGCTTGGAAAAGACCTACGACGACCGCCTGCAGGGCGAAGCCGGCGGCACCATCTTTCGCGTCGACCCGGCCGGCTACCGCATCAATCCACCACTGGAAAAGAAACAGCCCGTGCAGGGCGAGAACGTCGTCACGTCGATCGACATGGACCTGCAGCAGGCTGCCGAGGCAAAGCTGCGCGAGTTTGAGTCCCCGGGCGCCGCTGTCGCGCTCGACGTGCGCACGGGCGAGGTCCTCGTGCTCGCCAGCGTGCCGGACTACGACCTCGGCATCTTTTCCCCGCGCCTGTCCTTCGCCGACAGCCAGGATATCGAAAAGCGCCAGGCTTGGGCCAACCGCGCCATCAGCAGCGCCTACCCGCCGGGCTCCACCTTCAAGATCCTCACGAGCATCGCCGCCATGCGCGCCGGCCATGTCGACCCCACTGAGGCGATCATTGATTGCCAAGGGTCTTTCGTGCGCGGCGGTCGCCGCTACGTCTGTTACAACGGCCGCGGCCATCACGGTGAGGTGCTCCTCCCCGAAGCCGTGGCCGACAGCTGCGACATCTATTTCTACGAAGCCGGCTGGCGCACCACCGCCGAGCAAGTCGCCGCCGAGGCCCGTCGCTTTCATCTCGACCGGCCCACCGGCATCGAGTTGCCCCACGAAACGGGCCGCATGGTCATACCGGACAACGCGTGGAAGGTCGAGCACATGGGCCAGAAATGGTTCCCGGGCGACACCGCCAACATGGCCATCGGCCAGGGCTTCGTCTTGGTGTCGCCGTTGGAGATGGCGTGCTTCGCCGCCTCGGTGGCCCGCAACGAGGTCTGGACCCAACCGACGCTCCGCCACCAACCGAATGCGCCGACGCAGCGCCACGAGTCCATCGGCCTCACTGCCGCCCAGCGCGCCGCGTTGATCGAAGGCATGGTCGGCTGCACCACCACCGGCACCGCCAAAGTCCTCACCAATCTCGCCGCCCTGCGCGTCCCGGGCGTGACCATCGCCGGCAAGACCGGCACCGCCCAGATCCCCGGCGACAAGAACGCCGCGTGGTTTATTTGCTTTGCGCCCGCCGAGAAACCCGAGATCGCCATCGCCGTGGTAATCGAAGGCGACACCGCGGGCGAGGAATTCGGCGGTGGCCTCTACGCCGCGCCGGTGGCCAGCCGCATCATGCAGGAATACTTCCGCAAGAAAAACGCCGGTCGCCCCACTCCGGTGATCAAGGCCGCGTCCGAATAACCCGGCGCCGCGACTGCCGCCACGCCCGTCGCGCATGGCGAAACACCGGTTCCGCCGCCGGCCACGCCACCGGCGGACCAAACCGCAGTCGCGTCAGGTCGGTCCGCATCGCCGGATCCACCTCGCCGTCGCGCAACCGCCCCAGCCAGCGCGCCGCCTCCGCGCGCACCGGGGCAAGGCGACCCTTGCGCCGCACGGTTCGGCGCCAGCGACGCAGCGCCAGACCCGCACCAATGAGCGCCAACCCGCCCGCAACCACCAGCCCTGCCGTTTTCATGAAACGCCCCACGCCCCACGGCGCCGCCGCCCATTCCCTAAGCGTTTCGCGCGGCGCATCCAGCCAGGCTCGCAACCGGCGGCCCGTCTCCTGCGTCGCGCTCTTCACCACTTTCAATGTCTCGACCTGCGTGCGCTGGTCGAAATTCACGATGCGGCGATACCAGAAAATCCGCAGGCTGTCCCAGCGTGCCGTCCAGCTGCGGTCCACCGCGCGCTCCGTCGCCGCGTTGCGCGCCGGTCCAGGAAACCGGGGTGCGATCGAGTCGATCCCGGCGAATCAACAAGGCGCCGGTGCCTTTCGGGCCCAAGAGCCATTTGTGTCCGCAAAGGCTATAGTAATCGCATCCGATCTCGTGGAAATTGACCGGCACGTTTCCCGGCCCTTGGGCTCCGTCCAACAGCAACGGCACCTCGTGTGGCCGCAATGCCGCGGTCAGCGCACGCGCCGGCACCACCGTCCCGCTTTGCCGGGACACGTGACTCATCGCCACCAAGCGCGTGCGGGAGGTGAGTTTGGCAACGACGCCGACCACCAAATCTTCCGCCAGGGTCATGGACACCACCCGGGCCACGACGCCCAAGCGGTCGCGCAGGTTGTAAACCGGCACCAACAGCGCCGGATGCTCTTCATCGCTGATGATGATCTCGTCCCCCGCCCGCCAGTCGATCGACCACAGGACGACGTTTATTCCGGCCGTGGTGCTCTGGGTCAACGCCACCTCGCTCTCATCCGCACCCAGGGCGGCAGCGATCAATGGGCGGCATGACGCCTCCGCCTCCTTCATCACGTTGAGATACTTGGGATGAGCCGGTCCGAGATTTTGCAGCTCCAACAACGCCTTGTTTCGCTCGATCACCGACCGGGTGCAGGGGCCAAAAGCACCGGTTTGAATATAACCCGCACTCTCCTGCAGCGCCGGACTTCGCGCGCAAGGCGCTCAGCGAGGGGTG
>JAPOIC010000082.1 GCA_029979145.1 Opitutaceae bacterium | reverse complement strand
CGACGGCACTATTTACCAGACCCTCGATCTGCGCGAGCGCGCTTACCACGCCACCATCGCCAACAGTCGTTCGATCGGCATCGAGATCGCGAACCTCGGGGCCTATCCGCCCGGTGAAACCCAGGAGGCCGACGCGTGGTATCAACGCGCGGCGGATGGCAGCGTCGTCATGCAGTCGCCACCGGATGACCGGCCACGCGGGGTGTTCACGCCGAACTTTATCGCCCGTCCGGATCGGCCGGAACCGGTGCGCGGCGTGATTCACCGAAAGGAATTCGTGCAATACGATTTCACGCCGGAGCAATACGCTGCGCTGGCCCGTCTGCTCGCAGCGTTGCACCGCGCGCTGCCGGCCATCGCGCTTGACGCACCGCGCGACGCAGACGGAGAAGTGCTGACGCGACAGCTCACGGAGGAAGAATTCGCCCGCTTTCGCGGCTTGATCGGCCACCTGCACATCCAGGCCAACAAGATCGACCCAGGTCCCGCACTGCAGTGGGAACGGTTGATCGCGGAGGCGCGCGCGCTGGCGGCGGCTCAGGACTGACTGGGTGCGGGTTGCTTGCGCCCAAAGGCGGGATCGATGCGCAGCTTTGTCGCGACGTAGAGCGACGGCAGGGTGGCGAGCATCACCCACCAGAAAAAGTTCACGTAGCCCAAGTGCTCTTGGATCCAACCGGCGGCCATGCCGGGAAGCATCATGCCCAGCGCCATGAACCCCGTGCCGATGGCGTAGTGCGCCGTCTTGTGCTTTCCCTCAGCCACGAGCATCAGGTAGAGAAGGTAGGCCGTGAACCCAAAGCCGTAGCCGAGCTGCTCCACCGCCACGGCGGCGGCGACGAACCACGGGTTGCCGGGCTGGACGTAGGCCAGCAGCACGAACACCGCGTTCGGCAAATGCATCGCGGCCAGCATCGGCCAAAGTAATCGGCGCAAGCCGAACTGCGACACGATGTAGCCGCCGGCCAGGCCACCGAGCGTAAGCGCGATCACGCCGAAAGTGCCGTAGTAGAGCCCAACTTGCTCGGTAGTGAGCCCCAACCCGCCGGCATCGCGGGGATCGAGCAGGAAGGGCGTCGAGAGTTTCAACAGCTGCGACTCCGCCAGTCGGTAAACCAACATGAAGGCCAAGGCCGTGCCGATGCCCGGCTTGCGGAAAAACGCCGCGAAGGTCGCAAAGTAGCCCGCCATCGCGCCGCTGTTGGGAGCCGCGGGTTGATCCGCCACCGGACGCGGCAATGCGAATGCGTGGTAGATGCCGACGAGCGCGAACAGCCCGGCCAGCGCGCCAAAGACAAACGTCCACGCGAGGGGAACGTCACCGGTCACGGTTTGCAGCCGGCCGCTCAGCCACACGAGTCCGCCTTGGCCGGCGATCATCGCCAGGCGGAAAAAGGTGCTGCGCACGCCGACGAACGCCGCCTGTTGATCCGAGCGCAGCGCGAACAGATAAAATCCGTCGGCGGCGATGTCATGCGTGGCGGAGCTGAACGCGAGCAGCCAGAACAACACGAGCGTCCAACGGAAAAAATCCGGCCCCGGCACCGTCAGGGCCACGCCGGCGAAGGCCGCGCCGACCACGAGCTGCAGGCCCCAGATCCACAGGCGCTTGGTGCGGAACAGATCCACCAGCGGCGACCACAGCGGCTTGATGACCCACGGCAGGTAGAGCCAGCTGGTGTAGAGCGCGATGTCGGTGTTGGAGATACCCAGGTTTTTGTAGAGCACCACCGAGAGCGTCATCACCGCGACGTAGGGGATACCCTGACTGAAGTAGAGGCTCGGCACCCAGCGCCAGGCGCGGGCAGAAGAGGTCGCGGTCGGTTCCATGCGCAGCCCGACGGTGAGGTGCCGAATCCGCGGGCGCAACGTCCAACCCTATGACACGCCGCGTCCGGATTTTTCGGAACGTTTTGCCGCGCGCTGCGTCCATCTCCATGTCCGGTTTAATCCGGACGTGTTCTTTGTTTGTGTTGTTGTGTAAAGAAGCCCGCAGCGTGTGAGCGATCCCGCCTGCGGGCTTCGGTGTTTATGGCCCGAGCGAACGAAGGCGAGTGACTGTGGAGCCATATTGTTCCGCGCTGTTCCTCGCGCGAATCTCATGGTAGGCCCTAGCCGCGATGATGGCCTATAGCGTGTTTTTCAGCCCCAAGGACGGCGTGACTGAGGGGGAATTGGTGGAGGCTGCGCATGGGTTTCTGAGCTGGTTGCAACGCGAGCAAAACCTACCGGGCTACCGGCTGCTGCGCGTGACCGATGCCGCCAGTTTCACCGGCCTGCCGCGGTTTCAGGCGATCGTGGATTTTCCCACCCAGGCGGAGTTCGATACCGCCATGGCATTCATGCGCGCCGCCAACCGCGTGCACGAGGGACCACACGCCCAGCTCCTGCACAGCATCACGGATTTCAAGGTCAGCTTTGCCGAGGACGCCTGAATTTCCGACTCCGCCCATGACGCCGCAGGAAACCGCTCAAAGCTACGACCAAATTGCCGGGTTCTGGCGCGGCAAGGAATTCAATCGCGAGAATGGCATCGCCCAGCATCGGCGCGCCTTGCAGTTCCTGCAAACGAAAGGGTCGGCCATTGACCTCGGTTGTGGCAGTAGCGGGCGACTCATCGATTTGTTGAGCGCGGAAGGATTGGCGGTGGAGGGTTTGGATATTTCGTCGGCGATGATCCGCTTGGCGAAGGCGCGGCATCCGGACCTGACATTTTATCAGGCCGACATCTGCGAGTGGGACTTTCCCCACGGGTATGATTTCATCACCGGGTGGGACAGCATCTGGCATGTGCCGCTGGCCCGGCAGGAGGCGATGATGACCAAGGTTCTGGCGGCGCTGAACCAGGGCGGCGTCTTGATCTTTACTACCGGCGGCGTGGATGAGCCTGGCGACGTGACCAATCCCTGCATGGGCCAGCCGCTGTATCACGCGGCGCCGGGCATCCCGAACCTGCTGGCGTGGATCGCTCGCGCAGGCTGCGTCTGCCGGCACTTGGAATACGACCAGTGGCCGGAAAAGCACCTTTACCTGATCGTTCAGCGGCCGGCAGCGACGGGCTAGTTGTCCTCAAAACGCAGCTTCTCCGCCTCACGGTCGACGTAGGGGATGCCGTCGGTGAGCCACGCGGGAGCGGGCGCGTCGCGCAGGTAGTGCTCGAAGAATTGCCACATGCGATGGTTGAAGTCGCGGCGGTTGGCGTAGCGGATGAGGCCGTGGCCTTCCTTCGGATAATTGAAAAACCAGACCGGCTTTTTGTGCCGGCGCAGCGCGAGGAAGAGCTCGATGGATTGCTCCCATGGCACCGCGCCGTCGCCGTCGTTGTGCATGAGCAGGACCGGCGTGTTGACGTTCTGCACGTGAAACACCGGGGAATTGGCGAGGAAGAGGTCGGGCCGGTCGGTCAGGCGGGCGCCGATGCGGCTCTGCGTTTTTTCGTATTGAAAGAGCCGCGGCTGGCCGGAGCCCCAGCGAATGCCGCCGTAGGCGCTGGTCATGTTGCCCACGGGCGAACCGGCTTCGGCGGCGCGGAAACGATCGGTCTGCGTGACGAGATAAACCGACTGATACCCGCCCCACGACGAACCTTGAATGCCGAGCCGGTTTTCGTCGACGAAGCCGCGGGCGATCACGGCATCGAGCGCAGCGTTCACGGAGTCCAGCGCGCTGGGGCCGGGTGCGCCCTCGGTGTAGGCGATGTCCGTCAGGTAGACGCAGTAACCGTTGCTGGTGTAGTAGGGGAAGTTGATGTTCGAACCGAAAACGGGCGGGAAGAAATTGTGCACGATCTGCGAGAGCCGCTCGTAGGTGTAGACGATGAGCGGGTATTTCTTCGCCGGATCGAAATTGGCCGGCTTGTAGAGCAGGCCCTGCAGCGGGACGCCGGCGGAGTTCTGGTAGGAAATCAGCTCGGCGGTGCCCCAGTCGAAGGGCTCCAGCTGAGCGCCGCCCGACGAGACTTTTTGCGGCGGGTTGAAATCGTCGTTGGTGATCCAGTAGTCCGGAAACTCATCAAACCGTGAAAGCGTGAGCAGCACCCGGTTCGCTTCCACCGCGCGGCCTGCGTAGCGGTATTGGCACTCCCCCCACAGCAGGCGCGCGGGCTCGCCCTCGGCGGTAAAACCGTGACGGAAAAAGCCGCTGGCGTGGGTGAACTCGTGCTCACCCCGCAGGATCAACGGCGCGGCCGGGTCGAGGCCGCGCTCCGTGTCGCCTTCCTCACGCACGCTGATGTTTTGCACGCGGAGCACGAGGTCCTGGGCCCGGCCATGGCCGCCGGTGAGGTTGCGCGGGGCGCGGCCGTCGGTGAACAGCTGCCAGGCGTCGTAACGATCATAGGCCACAAACGAGAGGCTGTCATTGATCCAGCCGGCCCACCCGTAGGCAGAGGCCGGTTCAGGTTCGTCATTCTGCTCGTTATGGAAGGCGACGGCGAGTCCGGCGGTAAGATTGCGATCGAGCCCGGTGGTGAGGTTCACCGCGTGCCAATGGAGGTCCGCATAATAGGCGGCGTGTTCGCCGTCCGGAGCAAACGCGATGGAGGGCAGGCCCTCGTCACCGGAACGGCCGCGCAATTTGCGCACCACCAACCGGCGTTCACCCGTGCTGGTGTCGATCACGTAGACGTCGGCATAGGTGCCATCGTAGTCGCGTTCGCGCAGGTAGGGCGTTTCGTCCAGCGCGAGGGCGCGCCGGCCGTCGTCGGAAAATTTCACATCCCGCAGCACG
Source organism: Opitutaceae bacterium (assembly GCA_029979145.1). Taxonomy (GTDB): domain Bacteria; phylum Verrucomicrobiota; class Verrucomicrobiia; order Opitutales; family Opitutaceae; genus Cephaloticoccus. The sequence goes on along the minus strand of JAPOIC010000082.1, from coordinate 3,457 downwards.
TCATCGCCGATCGGCGTGAAACGGCGCGTGACCAAGTCGAACACCCCCGCATCGGTGCGCCGGCGCTCGGCCGCCGCGAGCACGGCTTGCCGGGGTTGCACGAGGCCGTCCGTCCAGCTCCAGAGTTCGGCGGTGACCTTGTCGGCCGGGTCCCGCACAGCCGCTTTTTCCTTTGGCTGGATCGGCCGGGTGCCGAGATAGAGCTTGCCCCCGTCGAGCGAGAAGGTCGGCGCGGCGTGTTCGCTGACAGCGAGACCCGCGGGCAGACCAGGCGTGCGTGAACCGACGGCCCATGACGCCTCGTCGTCACCGCGGTGCCAGAGCCAGGCCTGAAACTGCGAGGCCGCCTTCCGCGCGTCACCGTGTGTGGCCAGGAACGCGAGTTTCGTCTGGTCGTGATTCCACGCCAGCTTCACGTAGCGACCCGGCCCGCGCAGGATCGGCGTGGGCGAGGACCAAGCGCCCAGCGAGTAGACATAGACGCCGTTGCGCTGCGGACTGGCGCCGCTTACGGCAAAAACCAGCGTGCGGGCGTCGCGGGCGAGGGTGAATTCCGTGACGTCGTCGAAGGAGCGTTCGCGTTGTGTGCCGAGCTCCCGCAGCACCAACCGCGAGCCGTGTTTGGAGTCGGCGTGCCGGCGCGAAGGCGGCAGGGCGGCGGGATCGAGCAGGTAGGCGATCCAGCTGCCGGTGTGGGCGGTTTGGGTGGATTTGACGCCGGGGATTATTTCGCTGCGCCCGGTGGCGAGATTCATGATCGCGAGGCCGCGCTGGCGGCCGGCTTCGGCTTCCTTGCCCGCGAGGCGGGCGTCCTTCATCGCCGGGGCGGCGGGAAAGGTGGAGCTGAGCAGGAATCGGCTGTCACCGGTGAAAAGCAGCCCCACGGTTTGCGGAGTCGAGGCGCGGCCGGTGGCGCTGGGTGGCTGGGGAAAGGGCAGGGCGGGGGTTTCTCCAACCGGCACGCGAATTTCCCGTCCGGTGGACACGTTGCGCGCCACGACCACCCCGTCGCCCTTCGCCGGCATGTCGCTGTAGGCCAGCCACTGGCCGTCACGCGAGAGCGTCGGCGTGTTGAAACTGCGCCACGGGTCAAAGTCGTCCCACGTCAGCGGCCGCTTGGCGGCAAACAGCCCGAGTGGGAGCAGGCAGGCGATGAGGCCCGCGATACGGAGACGGAGGAGTCCCGGCATGAGCCGCGCCGATTCAGCCGGTGGTCTTCATCTCGCGGATGAAGGCGTCGGCCTCGCGAATGGACTTCTCCATGTCGCGGATGAGGTTGGCGATGTCGCCCTGAAGGGCGCGGGACATGGAGTCGAGCGAGCGGAGTGCCTGGGCGTTGAGGTTGTGCTTCAGAAACAGGACTTGGTCGCGAAAGTTGGCGAGGATGGGATCCATCCGCGCCGCGGCCGAGCGCATGGCGGCCATGAGCTGGGCGTAGCGCTGGCGCGTGGCGCCAAGCTGCTGCTGGCTCTGGGTGCGCAACGCGGCGTTGGTGTAGAGCGCGAGCTCGTTGCCCCAATCTGTGAAAAGCGCCTCGGCCACGTCGTCGATGGCGGCGATGCGGTCATTGACCTCCTTGGCGCGGGATTCGCAGTCCTTCAGCTGGTTGTTCAGCTCGTCGTATTTCGCCTTGAGTTGGCCGCCGTCGACCTTGGTCACCGCAAGAAACGCGTCGAGGGCGGTGGCAAACTGCACCTTGGCCTCCTCCTGGGCGCCTTGGGCTTTCTCGACGCGGCTGACGAGGATGTCGCGCTTGGCAAAGCCGGCTTTATCCATGGCGCCGTAGTAGGCGGAGGAGCAGCCGGCGAGCAGCACGCCGGCGAGCAAGGAGACGAACAGCGGTTTCATCGGGGTGGTCCCGTTACCATGCGTGCCGGGACCCGCGTCGCAAGCCGCGACTGGGCTTCACTCTTCCGGCGGGGCGCTGTCGCGGGTGGTGGCCAGCAGGGCGCGGGCGTCCGCCTCGTCCTCGTCCGGCACCTGCAGGCGGACTCCGCCGGTCATGAGGACATAGGGCGGGGCGATATGCGCCGCGTGTTCATCCGGGACCTCCGCCGCGATCCCGCCGGACTCGAGCATCGACTTCAAAAGCAACGCTTCATCCAGACTCGAGCAGTGCGCAATCGTGACCATGGGCTGTATCCATCGTGTTCCGCGGCCAAAGGCGACCTCCGATGCGCGACCGTAAGTAACGTATTATATTACAAACCCGCGGGCCCCTGACACCGCCGGGAGTAAGCCGTTTGTAACGTAATACGTTACTAATTGCTCAGCGCACCTTGGCGTAGACGAGGCAGTCGCGGGGGGTGGGGCCGAGTGAGGCGGGCGGTGGTAAAAGGCTCCGGCGGGAACGGCATGACCGGAAGACTACGGCCCGGCCCGATTCGTCGGCAAGGGGCACGGACAAAGGGTGGCCCAAACTTTTTTCGAATTCTTTTGGTCCCGGCATTGATCTTGGTGGGGCGATGGCCGTATCACCGGGTGTCGTCTAATCATCACCCCCCACTATGATCAACCACGTCCACGCCTATATAACCTTCCGCCCGACCGCGGAGTGCCTCGGCGTCGCCGTGCGTTCCGATCGTCGTGCGCAGATTCCGGCCGTTCTTACGAACGGTTGGAATTTCAACCTGGGAAGTGGTGTCCACTGAGCCGAGCTAACTGACTTTAGCCGCCGACCCACTTCCACCCGGAAGTGGTTTTTTTGTTTTCTAGAGAGGCCGCTTCCGGGGGACCCGCAAACCAAGCCCCCATGACCTCACACCATACCGAACCTCCCTTGCTCGAGACACTGTCCGTCGTGGACTGCGTGCTCCGGCAGCTGGGCCGCCGCTTGCCTGCACATGTTTCGCGCGAAGACCTCGCGAGTGCCGGCAAGGTCGCGCTGGTCGAGGCACTCATGCGTTTCGACGGGCCGGCCAATGAGGCCCAGCCTTACTGCCACACCCGCGTCCGCGGCGCCATGCTCGACCCCCTGTCGCGCCGGACCCGCACCCGTGTGAAACCTGCCACCCGCGCCCCTCCCGACCTCCCCGGCCGGCTCGGGCGCGACCCCGCCGACTTCGAGGTGGCCGCCGAGACGGGACTCACCATCGGCGCCGTGCGCGAAGCCAACCGCTTCGCCACCGTCGACGAGATCCCGCTCGACGGCGCGGCCGACGGCATGCGCCTCGAGCTGCCCGACCCCGCCGCGACTTGTCCGGCGGAGTCGGCCGCCCGGGACGACACCGCTTCATCGGTGCAGGCGGCGCTCGCCCGGCTGCGCCGGCTCCGCTCGCGGCGGACGAGCAACGCGTCGTGCCCGTCTGGGTCGGCTCGCAGCTCTCCGCCTACCCGTTGGTCGTGCGCAAGCGCTCCCGCAGCGCCGCGCACTTCTACGACGAGTGGGACTAATTGTTGGTGGCAGCCCACCCTTGGACGCCAAGGTCGATGACGAAATTCCGACCGGCGCTCCAGG
>JAPOIC010000208.1 GCA_029979145.1 Opitutaceae bacterium | reverse complement strand
TCGCCTTGGCCAGGCCAGCTGCGGCGATGACTTCCGGCTTGGCCTCAGCCCCGAGGCTGAACACCTCCACATCGATCTGGGCACCAAGGGTTTTCAACTGCTCGATCGCCGCGGGCCGGTACACATCGGCGCCAACCATCAAGGCTCGTCTGCCCTGATCCTTGAGGTGGAGGCCCAGCTTGGCGGTGGAGGTGGTTTTGCCGGAGCCGTGCAATCCTACCATCAGGATGCGCAGCGGGCGGTGGTCGGAGAGGGCCGTGGTGCCTTCGCCCAGAAGTTTTACCAACTCATCATGGATAATTTTGACGACCTGTTGGCCGGGGGTGACCGACTTGAGGACCTCCTGGCCGACGCAGGCGGCCTGCACGCGCTCGATGAATTCCCGCGCGACCTTGAAGTGCACGTCGGCGGCGAGGAGGGCGGTGCGGACCTCCTTGAGAGCCTCAGCCATGTTGTCCTCGGACAGGCGGCCGACTCCGCGCAGATTGCGGAGGGCGCTGCCCAGTTTGTCAGTGAGCGATTCGAACATGTGAGTCGGGGAAGTTGGCAGTTGCTTTGACCGGGTGCAATCCCGGCCCGGCCGTGCGGGTAAAAATCGTTTCCTCGGGCCGGGACATGGAACCCGGTTTTGCCTGCGGTGCGGGCGCCGGCTGGAAATTGCCCTGGCCACGATTTGCGCTGGTCAAGGCCAGTGTCCCCAGAATATGCATAAACTCTCTATGAACTCTGTTCTAAAGCTCTTAATCGAAGGCGGCAGCCTGTCCCCGGCGCAAATGGCGCAGGTGGCGGGCATGTCGGAATCCGAGATTAATCAGCATCTGGAGCAGCTGAAAAAAGATAAAATCTTCCTCGGCTGGCGTCCGGTGCTCGATCTTTCCCGCGAGGCCGCCGCCGCCGCCGCCGTGCGGGCGGTGATTGAGGTGCGGATCACGCCGGAGCGAGGCGGGGGGTTCAATCGGCTCGCGGAGCGCATCAGTCGCTTCGATGAAGTGGAATCGTGTTACCTGATGTCGGGAGGCTACGATCTGCTGATTTTCGTGAAGGGCGGCTCGTTGCAGAGCGTCGCGAGTTTCGTGTCCGAGCGCCTTTCAACCATCGAGGGCGTGCTGTCGACGGCGACGCATTTCCAGCTGCGCTGCTACAAAGATCAGGGTTACCTGTTGGAGCAGGGCGAGCCGGAAGGTTCGCGCCTGACCGTGGCCCCGTAACGGAGAACGCCCATGAGCACCGACCCAAAGCAGTGGGTGGCGGGCCACGTGGCCTCGCTACCCAAGAGCGGTATTCGCGATTTCTTCGAGCTCGTCGCCAAGATGAAAGGGCAGGACGTCATCTCGCTCGGCGTGGGCGAGCCCGATTTCGTCACACCCTGGCACATCCGGGAGGCGGCGATCTACGCCTTGGAAAAAGGCAAGACCTACTACACCTCGAATCTCGGCTTGATCGAACTCCGCCGCGCCATCTCGACCTACGTGGGGGAGCACTTTGGCGTGGCCTACCGACCCGAGGATCAGGTGCTCGTCACCGTGGGCGTGAGCGAAGCGCTGGATCTGGCCTTCCGCGCGTTCTGCAATCCCGGCGACAAGGTGCTGTTTCACCAGCCCTGCTACGTGTCCTACTCGCCGAGCATCGCCTTGGTGCATGCCCAAGCGATCGCCGTGCCGACTTACTCCGAGGACAACTTTGCGCTGACCGCTGAGGCCCTGCGCGCGGCGTGGGAGCCGGGCTGCAAGATCCTCGTGCTCAACCTGCCGTGCAATCCGACCGGCGGCACCTGCACACGCGATCAGCTCGAGAAGATCGCGACTTTTGCGCGCGAAAAGGACCTCTTGGTGCTCAGCGATGAAATCTACTCCGAGCTCACCTTTGACGGCGTGCACACCAGCATCGCCAGCCTGCCGGGCATGGCGGAGCGCACGATTTTCCTGCACGGCTTTTCGAAGGCCTTCGCGATGACCGGCTGGCGTATCGGTTATGCCTGCGGACCGGCTGTCCTGATCGATGCCATGATGAAGGTGCACCAGTATTCCATGATGTGCGCCTCGATCATCGCGCAGGAGGCCGCCATCGAGGCGTTGACACGCGGCTGGGAATGCGTGTTCAAGATGCGCGAACAGTATCATCGACGGCGCGACCTGATTGTGCGGCGTTGCAACGAGATCGGACTGAAGTGTCATTCGCCCCGCGGTTCGTTTTACGCGTTCCCTGGGATCAAGGCGACTGGCATGGATGAAAAGGCCTTTGCCGCCGGCCTGCTGCAAGAGGGCAAAGTCGCGGTGGTCCCGGGCAGCGCCTTCGGCGTCAACGGCCATGGCCATGTGCGCGCTTGCTTTGCCACGAGCTACGAACAGATCATCGAAGCCTGCGACCGCATCGAGCGGTTTGTGCAGGCGCATAAAGGATGAACCGCATCGTCGCCATCGTTGGTCGGCCCAATGTGGGCAAAAGCCGGTTGTTCAACCGACTCGCGCGGAAGCGCATCTCGATCGTGCATGACGAGGCCGGGATAACGCGCGACGTCATCTCGACCGAAATCGAGGACGGCGTTTACACCTTGCTGGACACGGGCGGCATCGGCCTGACCGGCGGCGATACGCCGGAGCGGATCATCGCGGCGTCCGAGCAGCAGGTGGACTTCGCCATCGAGACGGCCGGACTCATTCTGTTCGTCATCGACGGACTCAGCGGGGTCACGCCGCTCGACGAGCGCATCGCGGCGAAGCTGCGCCGCAGCAAGCGCGAGGTGCGGCTGGTCGTGAACAAGGCGGATTTCGACGAGGACAAGGTCGAGTTGGCCGAGGCTTATCGCCTGGGGCTCGGCGAGCCGCTTCCCGTTTCGGCCGAGCACGGCCGGGGCGAAAGCGGATTGCGTGCGGCCATCGCTGAGGCGCTGGGGCCGGTCCCGGCTGAAGCGGAAGGACGCACGGCGAACGACCCGCTTTGCATTTGTTTTATTGGCAGACCCAACGTCGGAAAATCCTCGCTGAGCAACCGGCTGCTGAAAAGCGACCGGTTGATCGTCAGCGATGTGCCCGGCACGACCCGGGATGCGGTGGAGCTCTCGTTTCTTTTCAAGGGGCGCAACGGCAAGGACTATCCTTTCCGTCTGATCGACACGGCCGGCATCAAGGCACAGACCAAGCTGGCAGCGCCGGTGGAATATTTTTCGCGCCTGCGTTCGCTCGATTCCATTCAGCGAGCCGACGTCGTTTTTCTCGTGCTGGACGCGATGGAGGGCGTAACACAGCAGGACAAGGCGATTGCCGGTGAGGCGGTGAAGGAGCGCAAGCCGATCGTGGTGGTGGTCAACAAGTGGGACCTCGTGCACAAGGCATTCCGGCAACCGGAGGGCTTGCGCGGCTTCACCAGCGAGCGCGACTACCGCGAGAAGTATGAGAAGGCGCTCTTCAATCGCCTGTTTTTTACGCCCGGCGCCCCCTTGGTGTTTGTGTCGGCAATGAGTGGTTACGAAGTGGACCGCATGATGAATGCCGCGGTGAAACTGAACCGCACGCTCGACCAAAAGCTGCCCACGGCGCGGCTGAACCAACTGCTGGGGCGGCTCACTGAACGCACGCCGCCGCCGGCGGTGGGCAACCGTCGTTTTCGCATCTACTACGCCACGCAGACCGGCACGCGGCCGTTCCGCTTCCGGGTATTCTGCAACCGCGAGGACAAGCTGTCGGAGAGCTACCGGCGTTACCTCGAGGCCGGTGTGATTGAGGAATTCAAGCTGGAAGGTTGCCCGGTCTACTTTGACTTGGTCGGCAAGGAAAAGCACACGCCGGGCACCCCCTACACCTCGAAGAACACGCTCAATGCGGCGAAGCCGAAATGGCGCGCCGCAGAAGAGGCCGACGCCGGCGGCACGCTCGAAGACTGAGAGTCTTGCCGAGCCGCTTCTTTCGTGGCATAACCGCGCCGTGGCCTTTCTGAAGCTCGTTTTCCTCGGATCTGATCCCATCGCACTGCCGTTG
>JAPOIC010000104.1 GCA_029979145.1 Opitutaceae bacterium | reverse complement strand
GGAATATGTGACGGAGCTGAAAAGGACAGATTTTTTGATGTAGGGCGGGGTCGATGACCCCGCCCTACATCCAAGCATCAAACCGGGCGCAGCGACGCGAGGGCGGCGGGGATGGCGACGGTCTGGCGCTGGCGGTCGAGGAAGAAGTTGATTTCGGTGTAGCCGGCGGCGGTGAGGGCGGCGAGGGCGTCCTCGTAACCCTCGGCCACGCGGCCGGGGCGGTGGGCGTCGGCGCCGAGCACGACCGGGATGTCGCGCTCACGCATCAGGCGCAGCATCGACGGGTTGGGGTTGAACTCGGGAATGGCCTTCTGGCGTCCGCTGGTGTTGAGTTCCATCGCCACGCCGGTGGCGGCGATGCGGTCGAGGGCGCGCTGCACATGCGGCTCGATGCGCGCCCAGTTCCAGTCCGCGGGCGCCTCGTTCTTCACGAGGTGGGGGTGAGCGAGCGTGTCGAAGAGGCCGGTCTCCGCCGATTCCGCGAGGTGGGTGAAATAGGTCTTTTGATACTCGAACCAGTCGCCGGTGAAGTAGCGCTCCTTGTATTCCGGCACCTGCATGTGCACGGAGCCGAGCACGTGGTGCAGCGGGACCTTGGCGTGCAGGCGCTCGAGCCATTTCTCCGTGCCGGGAAAATAATCGCTCTCCAAGCCCAAGCGCACGTCGACGTGGCCGGCGAACTGGTTGCGCGCCTCAGCGACAAGCGCGACGTAGTCCTCATATTGGTCCGGGCGCATGCGCACGCCGGCGGAAATGCCGTCGGGCAGCGGCGTGTGGCAGGTGAAGATGATGCCCTTCAGCCCGCGCGCCGCGGCCTGCGCCGCGTATTCCACCGGCAGGCCGACGGCGTGCTTGCAGAGCGGCGTGTGGCAGTGGGATTCATAGAGCAACGGGACGGACATTCTCCCACGCTGCGCGGCCGGCCGCGGGACGCAACCCGGGTTTGTGCCGAAAGCGTCAAATCAGCGGCGTGAAGCGGCGAAGGGGAGGAGAAACGCGAAGGGGCGAAGGTGGCAAAGATGCGCGAAGGTGGAGCGGATCGACCTCAATCCGCTCGGAAAACGCGTTGGGGGCAACGCGTTCCACCCTCAGGCTTCTGCGGTTCTAATCATTCTCGTTCTCTTAATCTTTCTCTTTCTCTCCCTTCGGAAAAAACGGGAGAAAGATTAAGAGAAAGAAGATAGAGAACGAGTCTGGCCGGGCAGACTCGCCCTCAGAAGAACGTGTAGTATTCCTTGGCGCCGAGGCGCTGGATGAGCAGCGCGAGCTCCATGGTGTGGTAGTCGCCCCACATCGAGGACTCGCCGCAGGGGACCTTCCGGCCCTTCGGAACGTGATCCCAGCCGTTGGGGCGGTGGTAGACGCTGTGCAGGAGCAGGCCCTGGTGCTTCGGGTCGGTGGAGAGGTAGGGCTCGTCGAAGAGCGTGTTGGCGACGGTGAGGCCGGCCTGGAGGTATTTCTTGGCGCCGGCCTTGTCGCCCTTGGTGGCGAGATACTGGCCGAGGCGGATGAAGCCTTGGGCGGCGATGGCGGCGGCGGAGCTGTCGACCGGCTCGTGCGCGTTGTAGGGGTCGGCCTTCTTCTTGGTGAAGTCGCCCAGCTTGTGCGTGTTGAGCGCGCAGCTGTCCCAGTAGGGCACGCCGTCGAGGGCGGAGTAGCCGTCGATGTAGTAATCGCTCGTGGCCTTAGCGGTCTCGAGGTAGAGGTCGGTGACGGCCTTGCGTCCGCCCACGGCCTTGAGCTCGGCGTCGGAGATGGTGTCGAGGTATTCGAGCTGCTCCGGGTAGCCGCAGATGATCCAGGCGGCGCCGCGGGTCCAGGTGGTGAAGGCGCTGTAGCCCTGCTGGGTGCTGGAGCAGCGGAACTGGCCGTCATTGCGGTTGAAGATGGACTCGTGGGCGACGCGGCCGCGGATGTCGTAGCTGTCGCGGCCCTGGCCGTAGAACACGTTGTAGCGCGCGGTGGTGGCGGCGTGCTCGACGGCGCGGTGGAGCAGGTTGATCTTCTTGTCGCCCTCGCCCATCAGCACATGGCCGAGCGAGTGCGCCATGACGAGGGCGCGGAGCGAGCGGATGGTGTCGGCGAAGAGCGACTGCGGGCCGTTGAAGGAGTAGAGATAGCCGGAGGGCACGAGGCCCGCAGAGCGCTTCACCGGCGACCACGGCGCGGACTGGTTGGTCGGGGCGTAGCGCGCGGCCTGGACGGCGCCGGAGACCTTGAGGGCGAGCTCGGCGTAGTTGAGCTCGTCCTGATTGAAGGGGATGGCGCCCTCGAGCATGAGGCGGCGCAGGTTGCCGTAGGTGGAGACGTTGTTGAAGCCGTGGTCGTGCACGCCGACGTGCGACACGTGCGAGGCCATGTGCTTCAGGGTCTTCTCGCGGCCGAGGGCGAGAAACTCCTCCTCGCCGGTGGCGTCGAATTGCAGGAACGCCATGCCGAACTGGAAGCCCTGCGTCCACTCGGTCCAGCCGCGGGACGTGTATTTGCCCTTCACGGTGAAGACGGGCGTGCCCTTGGCGGAGTCCCACGACTTGTCGATCGCGCGGATTTTCTGGCCGGCGAGGTCAAAGACCCGGTCGACCTTCTTCTGGAGTTTCTGGGGCGTGAGCTTGGCGTCGATTTTCATAAACGAGTCCGTCACGTTGCGGCTTTCGGCGGGTTGAAACAAGGGCGAAAAACGCGGGGAGACCCGGCCAGTCCGAGGGCCCCACCGCCGCTTGCCAGCGGGCCGGCCGATCGTGATAATGCCGCCATGCTCGACCGTTTCCTCCAGGCTTTTATTCCGCTGTTTGTGGCGGTGGATCCCGTCGGCTTGGCGGCGATCTTCCTTGCGCTCGGCCGCGGCACGGCGCTGGTGGCGCGGCAACGCATCGCGCGGCAGGCGACCCTGACGGGCGGCGCCGTGGCGCTGCTGTTTCTCTTTCTCGGCAAGGGCATTTTCTCGGCGCTGGGCATCACGGTGAGCGACTTCCAGATTGCGGGCGGCCTCATCCTCTTCGTGCTCGCGGCGCGCGACCTGATCCATTCCGCGGCGGAGGAACCGGCGCCCTTGGTCGAGGGCTTTGGCGTCGTGCCGCTCGGCATGCCGTTGATCGCCGGCCCTGCGACCATCGCGACGCTCCTACTCTTGGCGAACACCGTGGGCGTCATCCCCACCCTGCTCGCGCTGGTGGCCAACCTCGCCCTCGTGGCCGTGGCCTTCGCCTACAGCGACTGGCTCGGCCGCAAGATCGGCCCGACCGGCCTGCGCGCCATCTCGAAGATCATCTCGATGCTCCTCGCCGCCATCGCCGTGGCGATGATCCGCCGCGGGATACTCGGGTGAAGCTTTATTTTAACCACGAAGACACGAAGGGCACGAAGGCTCAGACCGGAAAAGCCTGACTGTTGTTGCCTCAGGCTTCGTGCCCTTCGTGTCCTCGTGGTTAATCCCACCCCACCCCTCAACCGGCGAACGTCGTCAGCAGGTCGGCGTAGGTTTTGGCGGCGCGGGTGAGTTCGGAGAGCTTGGCGCGCTCGTTGATGCCGTGGATGTCCTCGCCGCCGGGGCCGTAGCCGAGGGTCGGGATTTTCAGGTGGTGGGAGAAGAAATGCATGTCGTTGAAACCGGTCGACACGCTGAACACGGGCTGACGCCGGCGCACGCGGCCAAGGCTGCCGGCCACGGCGGCGAAGAACGAGCCCTCGGGCGCGTTGTAGCATGGGTGGTTGTCGGAGAACTTGGCCACGGTGATCTTGCACTGCGGAATTTTCTTCGCGGCGGCGGCGAGGAAGGAGCGCAGGTCGGCCTCGGCTTGGTCCACCGTCTCGATCGCGAGCACACGTCGGTCGATGGAAAAGCGCGCGAGCGCGGGCACGGTGTTGATCTTGCCGCCCTCACCGGAGGCGAAGACGCCGCCGACGTTCATCGTTGGGCGCATGACCTTGTTGTCCGGCGTGGTGAAAGTCTGCTTGGCGAGCTTCGCCTTGTATTCCTCTAGCGCGAGGACGAGCGCGGACATTTTTTCCAAGGCGTTGACGCCTTTCTCGGGCGTGGAGCCGTGGGCGGCGCGGCCGTGCACGGTGACCTCGAGCCAAACGACGCCGTTGTGGCCGCAGCAGATTTCGTCGCCCTCGCCGCCTTCCATCACGATAGCGTAGTCGGGCTTGATCGGAGCGTTTTCGACCAGCCAGCCGGCGCCGAGCAGCGAGTCGGTTTCCTCGTCGGCGGTGAACGACACCTCGACGTTAAGCTTGGGCGTGGTCTTGGTGGCCTTGAGCGCCTGCAGCGCGAGAAGGAGGCTGGCGATGGAGCCCTTCATGTCGGCCGTGCCGCGACCGTAGATCCAGCCGCCGCCGACCGCGCCGCTGAATGGGCTGCCGTGCCTCCACGTGCCGGAGACCGGCACGACGTCGTAGTGCGCGTTGAAGTGGATGGTCTTGGTCGCGCCGCGGGCCTTGAGCGTGCCGAGGACGTTAAAGCGCGGTTTGTCGTGCTGCTCGGGCGGGAGAACTTTTTTGGCCTTGGCCGCCGGGATGGGAATGCGGCGGGCCTTGAGCCCGACGGACTGCAGCTCGTGCACGAGGTAGGACGTGATCGTCGCGTAGCTGTGACCCGGAGGATTGACCGTGGCGATGCCGACGAGCTGCTGGAGTCGGGCGATGAGGTCGCCAGAGTGGGCGTCGATGTAAGAGGCGGGGGTGGAGCGCATGGCGAATGGGAGCTGGGCGGTGCAGTGGTGTCAGGGGCCCGTCACCTCGAGGTAAATCAGGCGCGCCAAGGTCAAGGCCACCATCGTCAGGAACACGGGCCGCACGAAGCGAGCGCCTTTTTTTACCACGAGCCCCGCGCCGATCTTCGCGCCGACGAGCTGGCCCGCGCCCATTGCGAGACCTGCGCCGAGATGCACGCTGCCGTGGAAGAAAAACACCGCGAGCGAGGCGAGGTTGCTGGTGGCGTTGACGACCTTGGTGTGGCCGGTGGCGCGCACGAAATTCATGCCCTGCACCGCGACGAATGACATGGTCCAGAAAGCTCCGGTGCCGGGTCCGAAGAAGCCGTCGTAGAAACCCAGGCCGAGACCAAACGCGGTGAAGAACGTACCCCACCGCAGCCGCGGCGGATGATCGTGGTGGCCGACCTGCGGTCGCAGGATCGTGTAGATTAGAATCGCGCCGAGCAGCCAGGGAATCAGCCGGCTGAGAAAATCTGAGTCGAGCGCTGACACCGTGAACGCGCCGGCGGCCGCGCCGAAAAAAGTGAGCGCAATCGCGAGCCGGCAGTCACGCAGCTTCACGACGCCCATGCGCGCGTAGTGCCACGCTGCGGAAGTGCTGCCGAAGGAGGACTGCAGTTTGTTGGTGCCGAGCGCCAGCGGCACGGACAGGCCGAGGTTGAGCAGCACCGGCACGGTGATAATGCCGCCCCCGCCCGCCATGGAATCCACCAAGCCGGCGATGATGCCGGTGAGAAAAAGCAGCGGGTAATGCCAGAGTGACATCGCGGCCCGAGCCTGCTGGGCTCTCCGGTGATGGACGAGGCGGAAATCATCATCGCGCGCCTGGGTCTGGCGCCGCTGCCGGACGAGGGCGGATTTTTCCGCCGCGCCTGGACCGCGCCGGCGGCACCAGGGGCGCGTCCGGCGGGGACGTCCATTCTCTACCTGGTCACCCCCGCGGGGTTCTCCGCAATGCACCGGTTGCAGACCGACGAAATCTGGCACTTTCATGCCGGCGATCCGTTGGCGTTGATGTGGCTCACGCCGGCCCGTGCGATTGAGCGCGTGACCTTGGGCGCGGACATCGCCGCGGGTCACCAGCCGCAAGCCGTCGTGCCCGGTGGTGCGTGGCAGGGCGCGCGTCTGGCGGACGGGGCGTCGCGGGGCTGGAGTTTGGTCGGCTGCACGCTGGCGCCGGGTTGGGATGAAAAGGAATTTTTCCTAGGCGACCGGGTCGCTTTGTGCCGGGAATTTCCCGCGGCGGCGGACGAGATTGTCCGGCTCACGCGATGAATTGTTGTAGGGCGGGGTCTCCGAACCCCGCCTTCCGGGAGTGAGGCCTGCAACGAGCGGCGGGGTTTGGAAACCCCGCCCTACAATCTGATCCGTGGCATCCGCGCATTCCGCGGAAAAGACTACGCCTCGTGGTGTAGCGAGATGCCTTTTGACAGCACCTCGCCGCGGTCTACCGTGCGGTGAAACCATGACGCTGGCCGACCTGAGAAAAGAATACAGCCTCGCCGGACTGAAGGAGACGGACCTCGCGAAGGATCCGTTTCGTCAGTTCGACAAGTGGTTTCAGGAGGCCGAGGCCGCGAAGATTGCGGAGCCCAACGCCATGACGCTGGCCACCGCCGCGCGGGACGGACGACCCTCGGCTCGCACGGTCCTGCTCAAGGCCGTGGATGGCCGCGGCTTCGTGTTCTATTCCAATTTCGAAAGCCGCAAGGGCCGCGATCTCGACGCCAATCCTTTTGCCACGCTCGTGTTTCCGTGGATCGCGCTGGAGCGTCAGGTGATCGTGAGCGGTCCCGTGGTGAAAACGTCGCGCGAGGAGGCCGAGGCGTATTTCCACAGCCGTCCGCTCGCGAGCCAGCTCGGCGCGTGGGCGTCTTCGCAAAGCACGATCATCTCCGGCCGCGCCCCGCTGGAGGAGAGCATGAAGACGGTGGAAAAGAAATACGCGGGCCGTCCGGTGCCGCTGCCGCCGTTCTGGGGCGGATACCGGCTGGCGCCGGAGACGGTGGAGTTCTGGCAGGGCCGGCGCAGCCGCCTGCACGACCGGTTGCGTTATCGCCGTGAATCCGACGGCAGCTGGACCGTCGAACGCCTCTCGCCTTGAAAAAGAAAGCCCCAACGCGCCGGCCGAATTCCCGGGCCGGCGCCGTCCCCCCGCCGTCGCTGCTTGCCTCGGCCCTGGCGTCGC
>JAPOIC010000159.1 GCA_029979145.1 Opitutaceae bacterium | reverse complement strand
GGGTGGCCGAGGGGTTGACGTCGGCATCGATGAACAGGTTGAGCTCCTCGGTCGGGTCGGCCGTGAAGTCGATGCGCCCGCTGTCCAGCATGACCAGCCGGCCCTTGGCCCCGAGCGCGTATTGGGGTAGGTAATCGCGGGCCCAGATGGTGGCGTTGGTGGCGGCGACAAACCGGATGCGGTTGCGGAGCATCTCGTCCGCCGGATTCTTGGAGATGAGCTGCACGACCTGCACCTGCACTTCGGGCCGGTCGAAGGGCACGATCACGAGAATGTCGAGGTAGCGCGCGGCGATGCGGAACAGGTTGAGGTAGGTCTGGAGTGACTCCGGGTGGTTGGTGAGAAACGACGGAGTCAGGGCGACGACGAGGGCGCGATGCGGCTCCCAGGGCTGGATAAAGCGCTCCAGCGGCGCCGGATTGGTGGGCTTGGTCAGCGGCGAGCGCAGACCGCCGGGCAGATTGTCCTGCAGGTTGGGGCCGGCGCTGGAATCGAGGTTCGCCGGGCCCGGCTGGGCCGGGGCGGAGGCAAGCCCGGCCGCGAGGGCAAGGCCAAGGCACAGCGAACGGGCAAAGAGACGACGCATGGTCATGACTTGGGGAAGCAGGAAAGGGATGGCAACGTTGATGAGACGACAAGGCGCCTCTGCTTATCTGATGCGGTGGGCCGGCGAATCACCTATGCGTCGACTACATATTTTTGGTTAGACGGGTGGACGGGCCGGGCCCGGGCCTGAAATTTGGCGTCGACACCGGCCTTTGCGAGCACCATACCCACCCCCTTTGGAGGGGTGGGTATGCTGCCCGGAAAAGCCATGATCGACTACCTGCAAAAGACCCTGACCGCGCGCGTCTATGACGTCGCCCGGGAGACGCCGCTGGAAAAGGCGGCGAACCTCTCGGCGCGCCTCAACAACACCCTGCTGCTGAAGCGGGAGGACATGCAGAGCGTGTTCTCCTTCAAGCTCCGCGGCGCCTACAACAAAATGGCGCATCTGGCGGACGCGGCGTTGGTCAAGGGAGTGGTGTGCGCCTCCGCCGGCAACCACGCGCAAGGTGTGGCCTTGGCGGCCAAGCGCCTCGGGACCCGGGCCGTGATCGTCATGCCCGTGACCACGCCGCAGGTGAAGGTGCAGGCGGTCAAGGCCCGCGGCGGCGAGGTCGTCCTGATCGGGGATTCTTTTGACGAGGCGCAGCAGCACGCCCGCGAGCTGGAGAAAAAAGAGGGCCTGACTTTTGTGCATCCCTTCGACGACCCGGACGTCATCGCCGGGCAAGGCACGATCGGCCTGGAGATTTTGCGCCAGCACCAAGGCCCGTTGCATGCAGTATTTGTCGCGATCGGCGGCGGCGGTCTGGCCGCGGGCATCGCCGCTTGTCTGAAGCGCGTGCGACCGGACGTGAAGGTCATCGGCGTCGAGCCGGTGGATTCCGACGCCATGCACCGCTCGCTCAAGGCCAAGCGCCGCGTGCGACTCGATCACGCCGGGCTTTTCGCCGATGGCGTGGCGGTGAAACAGGTGGGGGTGGAAACGTTCCGCCTGTGCCGTCAGTATTTGGACGACGTCATCCTGGTCGACACCGACGACATCTGTGCCGCGACCAAGGATGTGTTTGAGGACACCCGCGCGGTGCTCGAGCCCGCCGGGGCGCTGGCCGTGGCCGGCGCCAAGGCCTACGTGGAACGCAACCGGCTAAAGGGCGAGACGCTCGTGGCGGTGGCTTGCGGCGCGAACCTGAACTTTGACCGGCTGCGTTTCATCGCCGAGCGCGCCGAGATTGGCGAACACCGCGAGGCGCTGTTTGCCGTTACGATTCCCGAGGAGCCAGGCAGCTTGCGCCGCTTCTGCAAATTGGTCGGCCGTCGCAGCGTGACGGAGTTCAATTACCGCATCGCCGACCAGCGCGTGGCCCACATCTTTGTCGGCATCAAGGTCGGTGGCCGGGGCGAGAGCGAGAAGATTGCCACGCATTTCAGCCGTCACGGCTTCAAGACCCTCGATCTCACCAACGACGAGATGGCCAAGGTGCACATCCGGCACCTCGTCGGCGGCCGCTCGCCGCTGGCCGAGCATGAAGTGCTCTACCGTTTCGAGTTTCCCGAGCGTCCGGGCGCGCTGATGGCCTTTCTCACCGCGATGTCGCCCAACTGGAACATAAGCCTCTTTCACTACCGCAACCACGGCGCCGACTACGGCCGCGTCCTGGCCGGCCTGCAGGTCCCCGCCGACGAGCAACCCGCGCTGCAACAATTCCTCAAAAAACTCGGCTACCGCTACTGGGACGAATCCACCAACCCCGCCTACCAGCTCTTCCTCCGCTGACTGCCCTCAGTCCCAGTTCTCGCCCCCTCCTTCCTCTCTCCAAGCAGCCCCGCCCGCCCTCCGACCGACCCCGACAGTTTGTAACGTATTACATTACAACTTGCGGCAGCCGCTCGCACTCCGAAGTAACGTAATACGTTACAACCCGATCGAGAGCGCTTGGGAGTTCGCAACGCACAGCGGCACAGACCAAGCGGCCGGACCCCAGCGAGTTGTAACGTATTATGTTACAAATTTTCGAGGGGCGGAGACGCGTGATCAGGCGCGAAGATGACGGTCGCGCTGGCGGGCTTCAATCCAGCACAGGAGCAGTAGGGTGCGGTCGGCGTTGAGGCAGGCCCGCCGGGCCTTTAGGCAATCGTGCAGCCGTTGGCGGGGCACCCCGAGGATGCGGGCCAGCCGGGCCTTGGAGCCGCGCTTGCTGAGGTGGGGGAGGGCGCGTTTGACCAGCTCGTTCCAGAGCGGTGTCGCCTGACCGGGTTTGAGGGCATGATTGCGGGTGATCGCAGGGCGCAGACGCCGGCCCTGACGCGCCGCCGCCTGCGCGGCTGCTTCGGCGGCGCCCAAGGTGGAGTTGAGGTAGGTGGCGGCCACACCCGCGGCGGTGAGTTGATCCACTTGGTCCTTCATCAGCGCGATCAACGGCGACACCACCACGGTCAGACCCGGGCGCGCGAGCGCTGGGAGTTGGAAGCAAAGGGACTTGCCGCCGCCCGTGGGCAGGAGCGCAAACACATCGCGGCCGGCCAGTGTGGCGTCACAGATTTCGCGCTGCAGCTGGCGAAACGCGGTGTAGCCGAAAGTGGCTTTGAGAGTCTGGGACAGGTCGGCACGAGGGGCCACGGAACCACAGGTGGCGTTCAGCGCAACCCGAGAAACTGCGCAAGGGAGCGCACGGCGCCGGCGGTGGCGTGTCCGCGCTTTGCGGAGCGTGCCACCACGCGCAGACGGCGGTTCGGTCGGTCGGCTTTGGGGTCGATGTGGCCCACGAGCGCATCGCCTGAAAGGATCGGCAGCGCGTAGTAGCCGCGCACGCGCTTGGCGGGCGGAGTGTAGACTTCCCAAGTGTAGTCGAAGCCCCACACGGCCTGCGTGACGCGACGGTCGTAAATGAGCGGGTCGAGGGGCGCGATGAGGCGTGGCGCGGTATCGCCGACTGGGCCGGCATCGAAGAGCGCCGCGTCGCTGCGCAGGCAATGCAGCAACGGCACGCCGTCGAGTCGCACCGGCTGCACGAGGTCTTCGATCGCCGCGAGCTCGGCGCGTTTCAGCAACGCCAGCCGGCGCTGGCGCATTTTCAGGAGCGCCTCCCAGCGGGCGGAGTCGGCGGCCTTGGGCTTCGACTGCGCGAGGGCGGCGCGGGGCAGCACCCGCTCCGGCAGATCGTAGAGCCGGCGGCTGCCGTTGCGCTGCGCGATGAGGAGTTCGCCGTGAAAGAACAGCTTTTGCATCGCGGACTTCGCCATCGTGGCCGCGCCCCAGACTTGGACGCTTTTGCCCTCACTGCCGAAGGCGTCCGAGGCCAGCGGGCCGCGCTTCGCGATGGCCTCGAGGATGCGCGGTGCGAGCGCGCGCTCGGCCTTGTTGAGCTTGCCGCTCCACGCGCTGTTGAGCTTGGTGCGCGCGCGCATGGCCGCGAGGAGGTGCGGCCAGGCATCGGGCGTGAAGACCACGAGGTTGCCCGTGGCGGGTTGGTGATGTTCGAACGCGGTGCGGGCCTCGGCGGGCAGTGGGGTGTCGTCGCCATGCACGTGCCGCATGAGGTCGCCCTCGCGGTAGTTGCGCACGCGGTTGCGCAGGATCAGGTCGTGCATTCGTCCGCAGACGTTGATCGGGTCAATCTGCACGAAGCCGTGGTGGGCGAGGGCGGTGGCCACGTCCGGCGCCGGTTCGTCGAGCAGCAGGGCGCGACGCATGAAGCGGCGGGCGGCGTCCGGCGTGACGACGAGGGGAGACGGCATGCGGGCATTGAGCGCGGAATCGCCGGGAAAACAAGGCGGCGTGCAAGCGCATGACTGGATTTGGGCTCGCAACGGCCCGGCCGGATTCGGCACGCTCCGCCCCTCATGGCCGAGACCCCGCACGCCCCCGTCTGGGAACAACGCTGGCACCCCCTGCGCGAGGAATGGGTGCTCTATACGTCGCACCGCGGCGGGCGGCCTTGGATCGGCGATACGCATCGCCATGCCGAGAGCACGCCGCCGGCGTATGATCCGACCTGCGCGCTGTGTCCCGGCAACAAGCGCGTGAAGGGTTCCAATCCGGCCTACACCGGCGCCTACTGGTTCACCAACGACTTGCCCTGCTTTGGCGGCGGGATGCCGACGACGGGCGATGGCTTTTACCGCACCAAGGATGCGACCGGCACCGCCGAGGTCGTGTGTTACAGCCCGGACCACGGGAAGGCCTTCGTTGATCTCACCGATGACGAGTGCACGGCGGTGGTAGCGTTGTGGACCGAACGTTACTGCGAACTCGGTGCGCGGCCGGACGTGGATCACGTATTGATTTTCGAAAACAAGGGGTCGCTGGTCGGCACGTCGAACCCGCACCCGCATTGCCAGATCTACGCGGGGAACATGATCTACGGGCACACCGCCCGCGAGGTGGCAAGCAGTCGACGCTACCAGGCGGAAACGGGCGGCAACCTCGGTCAGGAAATCCTGCAGCGCGAACTCGCCGGCCCGCGCGTGATCGCCGCCAACGATGCCTTCGTGGCCTGCGTGCCGTGGTTCGCGCGCTATGCCTACGAGGTGTATATCCTGCCGCGCCGCCCGGTGACTTCGCTCGCCGACCTGACGCCGGACGAGCAATCCGCGCTTGGGCTCATGATCCGCGAGGTCGCGACCCGCTACGACAACCTCTGGAACCTGCCCATGCCCTACGTCATGGCGATTCATCAGGCCCCGACTGACGGGGCGGATTACTCGGTCTATCCCTTCCACCTG
>JAPOIC010000087.1 GCA_029979145.1 Opitutaceae bacterium | reverse complement strand
CCTACCACCCGAGTGTGAAAGGCTTGCTGACCGAGGCATTCCGGATGGTGTGGGCGCTGTTCTATTGGAACCTGCGCAAGAGCCTGTTTTGGTGGAGCGGTCGTAAGGGTGACGCCCCTTGCCAGAATCGCAGCGACTCGGGCCGGGCCTTCGCGTGGTCGGGCGGCAGCGTGTTCGGTGTCGTTTTCCTTTCTGCGATCTTGGTCTACAGCAGCATGCGCAGCATCGGTTATGAGGTCACTTGGCGGCAGATTCTGTGGCCGCCGGCGTGGTCGGAGTTGCGCGGCGTGCGGGCGAATTTGTTTATCCAGCAGGCGCGCGAGCGTTATGCCGCCGGTGAGGTGCGGGAAGCGATTCAGGCATTAACCGTGGCGTATCAGCTGAACCCGTCACACTACGAAGTGGCGATGATGCTGGCGCGTTTTCACCAAGCCGGCAGTCCCCAGCAGTCGGATCGTCTCTACGAGCAACTGCTGCGGCTGCATCCGGAACATCGGGCCGAAATTGCCCGGGCTTGGTTCCAGAGCTTGCTCTCCCGGGGACAACTGGAGGCCTTGGCCAGCCTGGCCGAGGCGCAGCTAGCGGCGGACCCGCGGCAGACGGCGGTCTGGACCCACGCGTTGTTGTTTGCCGCGCGGAAACGACCGGACGCCACCAAGCTCGACCGCTACCTGTGACCCGCGCCGTCGGCGTCACCACAGGATCGCAGTAAAAAAGAGCCCGATCATCGCCAGCGCGCAGGCCACGCGCGCGACGGTGGAGATCAGAAATCCTGCCGTGGCGCCGACACCGGCGCGCAGCGATTCGCGGTCGGAGCGCTTCGCGCCGTATTTTTCTGCCGCCACCGCGCCGAGAAACGTTCCGAGCAGGAGGGCCGGCAGGGAAAAGAACATGCCGACAAAGGCGCCGCCGGTTGCGCCAGTCATGCCCCATTTGCCGCCGCCAAATAGCCGCGCGCCGATCAAGACGCCGACGAAGTCCGCCACCACCGACAAGAACCACAATGCCGCCACCCAGCCCACGAGCGACCAGCTGACGGACAGCGGCAGCAGCAGCTTGTGAAGCACGACGCCGAGCAGGATGAACGTCGTGCCCGGCAGCATGGGCACGATGCAGCCGACAAAGCCGATTAGCAGCAGCAATGAGGTCAGGCTCCAGATGAGGTAAACCACGCCTACAAGACACACGCCGGGTTGCGGCGGTTGCAAAAACAATCTCCCTCCTTCGCCGAGGCTTCGGAGGGCGCGGCCCTCGGCAGGCGCTTAGGTTTCGTCGGGCGGGGTGAATCCTCGGCGCATCACGTTTTCCACGATCACACGCGGGAAAAGGAAGTTGTGCAGGTATTCCTTGCCGCCGGCCTTCGTGCCGCCGCCGGACATTTTGAAGCCGCCGAACGGATGCCGCTCGACGATGGCGCCGGTGATGCCGCGGTTGAGATAGAGGTTGCCGACGAGCAGCTCCGCCTGCGCGCGCTCGAGGGCGCGCGGGCTGCGCGAGAACAGGCCGCCGGTCAGCGCATAATCGGTGCCGTTCACCATCGCGATCGCCTCGTCGAGGTTCTTCGCGCGCAGGATGGCGACGACTGGCCCGAAGATCTCCTCGCGAGCGATGGCGTGCTCCGGTTTCACATTAACGAAGACGGTTGGCGGCACGAAAAACCCGTCCGCCGGCGCCTCGCCTTGCCAAGCGAGCTTGGCCTCCTTCTTCCCGGACTCGATCAGGCCGAGGATCTTCTTCTGCGCCTCGGCATCGATCACCGGCCCAACGAGCGTGCCCGGCAGCGCTGGGTCGCCGACGGGATAGGAACCGCAGGCCGATACGAAACGTTCGACGAAGTGGTCGTAGACGGCGTCGAGGACGATCAGCCGCGAGAGCGCGGAGCATTTCTGGCCGCTGAAACCGAATGCGCTGTAGAGCGCGGCAGGGATCGCCTCGTCGAGGTCGGCGTCGTTGTCGATGATGAGCGCGTTCTTTCCGCCCATCTCGCAGACGACCTTTTTGAGATTGGCCTGGCCGGGCTGCGTCCGTCCGGCGGCCTCCCAGATCCGGCACCCGACGGCGCGCGAGCCGGTGAAGGCGACGAAGTCCACATCTCGGTGCCCGGTCAGGTGCGCGCCGACATCTTCGCCGTAGCCCGGGAGGAAGTTGACCACGCCTGCCGGAACGCCCGCCTCGGCGAGAATGTCCATCAGCACCGCGCCGATGACCGACGTCTGCTCGGCGGGTTTCATGATCATCGTGTTGCCCGCTACGAGCGGCGCGACGACGAGGCCGGTGAGAATCGCGAGTGGGAAGTTCCATGGCGCGATCGCGACGCCGACGCCGCGCGGCGTCCACAACTGCAGGCATTTCTCGCCGGGCACGGGTTGCGCCACAACGGGCTTGGCGAGCTTGCGCATCTCAATGGCGTAGAAGCGGCAGAAGTCGACCGCTTCGGAGATGTCGGCGTCGGCCTCGACCCAGGGTTTGCCAGCTTCGAGGATTAGGAGCGAGTTTAGCTCCATTCGGCGCGCTTCCATCAGATCGGCGGCGCGCTCAAGCAGCTTTGCGCGGTCGTCGACCGGCGTGGCGCGCCATTTCGGGAATGCGGCCTGCGCGGCGGCGATCGCGGCATCGGCATCGGCCACCGTGGCGCGCGCCCATGAGCCGATGACCTGCGCTGGTTTCGTCGGATTGACGGAAGGAACGTATTCGCGGTCGGTGATCTTCTTCCCGCCGATGACGAGCGGCCACTTTTTGCCTAGCTGAGTGGCGTAGGCGGTGAGCGCGGCTCGCTGTTTCTCGCGGCTCACGGCTTGGGAGAAGTCGGTGTTGGCGGCGTTGACGAACGCGCCGGCGGGTCGCGGCTTCGGCGCGAGCGGCTCGGGGGCGGCGGCGATGGCGTTGGCGGGGTTGCCGAGCAGCTGGTCCTTGGTGGCCTCGCCCATGTTCTTGATCCGCAGGAAGCCCTCGTTGGATGTGTTCTCGAGCAGGCGGCGGACGAGGTAGGCCATGCCGGGAAGGAGTTCGCCGATGGCGCAGTATTCGCGGACGCGGTGGCCGGACTGGCGCAGCGCGGCCTTCAGCTCGTCGGCCATGCCGTAGAGCGCCTGGAACTCGTAGGCGCGCGGGTCGATGCCGAGCAGCTCGGCCTGCACGATGGCGTGGGCGCAGGAGCGGACGTTGTGCGAGGCGAAGTTGGGCGTGACGATGTCGATGTTCTCGAGGAGGAAGCGCGTGAGCTTCTCGTAGTTGGCGTCGGACTCGGGCTTCTTCTGCCAGACCGGCGCCGGCCACTCGCGCTGTTGGGAGAGGATGGTCTCGTAGTCCCAGTAGGCGCCCTTGACGAGGCGGACGCTGAGCGGGCGGTTGTGCTTCCGCGCCCAGGCGACGAGGTCGTGCAAGTCCGACTCGCAGTCGCGCAGGTAGGCCTGGATGGCGATGCCGATGGCGGGCTGCGCGCGGAACTCCGGCTCCTCGAAGATCGACTTGAAGAGCGCGAGCGTGAGGTCCTTCAGCTTGTAGCTCTCCATGTCGAAGTTGATCAGCGCGCCGACCTCGGCCGCACGGCGGAGGATTGGGCGGAAGCGCTCCTTGAGCGCGACGAGCGAGTTCTCCGGGTCGGCCGGGTTGATGTCGGGCGTGAGCGCGGAGACCTTGACCGAAAGGTTGAGCCGCGGCAGCGGTCCGCGCGGGCCGAGGTCGGAGAAGCACGGCTCCGGATCCTTCGCGAAGTGCTTCGAGACCGAGTCGAGGATCTCGAGGTTGCGGCGAAGGAACTCGTCGGCCTCGGCGTCGTTGACGACGGTCTCGCCGAGCAGGTCGATGGTGGTGGCGAGGCCGAGCTTGGCGTTCTTCTTGATCTGCTTGATCAGATCCTCGCCCGATTCGCCGGCGACGAACTGGCCGGCCATGTCGACGATCTGCGCCTTGACCGGCGTGGCCACGAGCGCGGGCGTGAACGATGAGGCGGCGAGGCCGGCCTTGAGCGCGGGGTTGAGCGCGACGGCCTGTTCGCCGAGGTATTCCTGCAGGTGGCGGACGATCTCGGCGGAAGAGTCGAGCGACGGGAGCACGTCGACGAAGCGGAAGAGCTGGGTCTTGAACGCGGGGTCCTTCATCGACCACTCCATCAAGCGCGCGTAGGCGCCTTTCTTGGAGAACAGCGCCGGGGGCGGCTGCTGGTCCATGAGGGCGAAAAGCTGTTCACCCTTGGCGCGAATGGCGGCGTCGATGGCGGGGTCGGGGGGCAGGAAAGAGGACATGGGGCTTATGACAATTTATGACACAATCCCTTGGGCGGTGCGGTTTGGCAAGGGAGCGGAGGGGGGCGGCGTAAATTGTAAGCCCGCTAATGGCCGGGAGTAAGCCCGGCGCTGGAGGCTTGGCCCGAGGCGGAAAGCCTGCCATGCACATTTCTGCGACTTTGGCGCCGAAGGAGTGTTTTGGGCATGAACGATGAAACTCCAGTGCGAACGAACCCAGAGGGGATGATTGCCCCGACCGACTTTACCACGTTTATGCGCAATTATCAGAATATGGTCTTCTCCACGGCGATCCGCCTCGTTGGCAACGAGGCGCAGGCGGAGGACATTTCCCAGGAAGTTTTTCTCAAAGCGTATGAGCATTTTGACAACCTGCAGACCAGCCCGAGCGCCGGTGGCTGGCTCAAGACGGTGACCACCAACCTCTCCCTCAATCACCTGACCCGTTACCGCAACCGGTGGAAATTCTTCTCCGAGTTCAAGCGCCAAGACGATTCCGGCGACGAGGACCGCGAGGTGGAGTTCGCCGCCCCGGACGAGTTTTTTGGCGGCATCGATTCCGAGGAACACCGCGAGTGGCTCCAGCAGGCCCTCGAGAAGCTGCCCGAACACCAGCGCGTGCCGCTGGTCCTGTTCCACTTTGAAGACATGCCTTACGACGAGATCGCGAAGAAACTCCGCGTTTCACTCAGCAAGGTGAAGACCGACATCCTTCGCGCCCGCGCCGCGCTTGCCCAAGTGCTGATGCGAAGCGGTGCCACCCACGAAAAATTCAACGCCTGATCCCCATGCCACGTCCCGACTCCGAAGAATTTGAAAAGCTGATCCACCGGACGCTGCGCTCGCTGCCCGAACGCCGCGCCCCGCGCTCCCTGGAGCTGCGCGTGCTGGCCGCCATCGAGGCCCGGCAATCCCTGCCGTGGTGGCGTCAGTCGTTCGCGCACTGGCCGCACGCCGCGCAGGCGGTGTTCCTTCTCCTCAGCGGCGTGATCGCCGCGATCCTCGTCACCCTGGTGTTTCGCACCGGCGCCGAGGTCGAGGCCGCCTCGCCGTGGACCAGCGCAATGAGCAACCTCCGCCATGCGCGACTCGTGCTCGCGAGCCTGGGCGAGGCTTGCGCGGCCGTCTTCCGCGGGATCCCGCCGCTCTGGCTGTATGGCGGCTTGGCGTTCCTCGCCGCGATGTATGCCACGCTGGTCGGCCTTGGCGCTGCGGCTTACCGCACCTTTTTCCACCACCGTTAACCCCGTCCATCCATGACCATTCGAACCAAGAACCTGTTTGTCAGCGCACTGATCGCGCTGAGCCTCACCGTGACCCTGGCAGTCATGGCCCGGGCGCAGACCGCCGCGCCTGATGCCTCTGTCGTGCCGGAAGCGCCGGCGGAAGCACCAGAGGCCCCGGAAACTCCGGAATCCCCGGCCGATGCGCCGTCGGTCGCCCACGGCCCCGAGCCTGCGCCTGAACCCGAACCGGAGCCGGCCGTCGAGGATGGGGACACGACCCCGGTTGTGGCGGAGACCCCGGCCGCGGACGATGCCCTGCGTCGACTGGACGACAGTGCGGAGGGCGAGTCCGATGAAACCACTGCGTCAGTCGGCGGCATCACGGTGTCCGTTGAGACGTCGACTACGGACGAGACCGATGATTCCGGAGTCGTGGTCGGCTACAGCAGTCGCCGGCGTGGCCCGGCCGAAGAGTTTCCATTTGGCGATCACACGGTGCCCGTCGGTCGCACCGTGCGCGAATTGGTCTCGGTGCGCGGCAACTCGACCCTCGACGGCGTGAGCCTGCGCGGCGTGGTGTCCGTGCTCGGCAGTTCCACGGTGAACGGCCGGTCCGGCGACGATGTGCTTTCGATCCTCGGAACCACCACGGTCAACGGCGAGGTCGAAGGCGACACGGTGTCGGTGGTGGGCGATGTGGTGTTGGGCCCGAAGTCGATCGTGCACGGCGACGTGGTCACGGTCCTCGGTTCGATACGCCGGGACGAGGGTGCCGTCGTCAACGGCAGCATCCAGGAAATCAACGTCTTCAAAGGCGCTAACATGGATTGGCTCCGCGCTTGGTTCTACCGCTGCGCCCTCTTGGGCCGTCCGCTGGCCTTCGGCAAGGACATGTCTTGGGCTTGGACTCTCGCGATCGGCGTATTTCTTGGCTACGTTTTCCTTGCGCTGTTGTTCCCCCGTGGGGTGGAAAAGTGTGTGGAGACCTTTGAGGAGCGCCCGGGCTATTCGCTGCTGGCGGTGCTCTTGAGCGTGTTGCTGGCGCCCGTGCTCATCCTGCTGCTGATCGCGACGGGCATCGGTATCTTCCTGATCCCGTTTGTGGCCATCGGCATTTTTGTCGGCACAATCTTCGGTAAAGCCGTGGTGCATGCCTGGCTCGGTCGCCGCATCACGCGTTACTTTGGCAGCGGGGCAATGAACCACATCGCGGTGGCCACCCTCGTGGGCGGCGTGGTCATCCTGCTGCTCTACACGGTGCCGTTCCTGGGCTTTTTCCTCTGGAAGGTGCTGGGCATGGTCGGCCTGGGCGTCGTGATCTACACCCTGATCCTGACCACCCGTAAAGAGTCGGCGGCCGCGAGCCCGGCCCCGGTGGCGACGCCGCCGATCGCTGGGTTTACCGCTGACGTCGGCACGGTAGCGACAGACGTCCCTGTTACCTCGCTCCCGCGGGCCGGGTTCTGGCACCGCTTGGTTGCCACCGCCTTGGACGTCATCCTGATCGCCGTGCTCGGTGCCGTGACGCACACGGAATTCCTGTTCCTGCTGTGGCTTGCGGCTTATCACGTCGCGATGTGGACCCTGCGTGGCACGACGATTGGCGGCATTGTCTTCAACCTGAAAGTGGTGCGCGTGGATGACCGGCAGGTGGACTGGCTTGTCGCCGTAGTCCGCTGTCTGGCGTCCTTCCTCTCCTTTGTTGTGGTCGGGCTGGGCTTCGTCTGGGTCGCCTTCGACAAGGAGAAGCAGAGCTGGCATGACAAGATCGCCGGCACCTTCATCGTCCGCGTGCCGAAGGGCGTTTCCCTGCTCTGATCGCCATGGCGCTGTTGATTGCCTTTCTGCTCTGGTGCGGCCTGTTGGTCCTCTGTTGGCCACTGGCGCTTCTTGTCGCGGTGCTGCTGCCCGTGCTCTGGCTGATCGCGCTGCCGTTTCGGCTGGCCGGAATTGTCATTGGCGCCTCCTTCGCGTTGATCCGGGCGCTGCTCTTCCTGCCGGCGCGACTCCTCGGCGGTCGCGCCGGCTGAGCCTGTTTTAGGAAGTGACAGCGGCGTGTGCGCCGTGATGATGACGCCCATGGCAAAACCATTGGTCGGAATTATCATGGGCAGCACCTCGGACTGGGAGACCATGCAGCACGCCGCGGCCACGCTCGAGGGGCTGGGCATCGCTTACGAAAAGCGCGTGGTCAGCGCCCACCGTACGCCCAAACTGATGGTTTCATATGCTCAGGGTGCGGCCAAACGCGGCCTCAAGGTGATCATTGCGGGCGCCGGTGGCGCGGCGCATTTGCCGGGCATGACCGCGTCGATGACTCCGTTGCCGGTTCTGGGCGTGCCAGTGGAGTCCGCCGCGCTCAAGGGCATGGATTCACTCCTGTCGATCGTGCAGATGCCGGGTGGGGTGCCGGT
>JAPOIC010000251.1 GCA_029979145.1 Opitutaceae bacterium | reverse complement strand
GTTCGACCTGAACGGTCAAATGCGCAATGTGCTGCAGCCGGTCTACTTCGATTTCGACCAGTCTTCCGTCAAAGCCAGCGAGCGCTCAAAGCTCCAAGCCGCGGCCGATTACCTCCGCAGCAATCCGACTCATCGCCTGCTGCTCGAAGGTCATTGCGACTGGCGTGGCACCGCCGAATACAACCTCGGCCTCGGTGACCGCCGCGCGGCCGCCGCCCTGCAATACCTTGCCACGCTCGGCATCACCGCTGATCGCATGCAGACCACTTCAAAGGGCAGTCTCGAGGCCACGCCGGAAGCCGACAAGGCCACCGCCGCCAAGGATCGCCGCGTCGAACTCGTGGTCGTCCAGTAACCATACCTTTTGCCGTGCGCAAATGCCCCGGGGCAATCCCCGGGGCATTTTTTTGACGGCGAGCAATTGGTGCTCGCACTTAAGGCCGCGCCGTTCGGCGCAGCACCTCCTCGATCGTGTCGATGCCCTTCCGCATCACACTCAGGTCGAAACTCTCGTTCGGGGCATGCAGGTTATCTTCCGGGAGGCACAACCCGAGCAGGATGGCATCGAGGTTCAGCTCTTTTTTAAGGTCCGCGATCAAACCGACTGATCCGCCTTCGCGCAGATAAAACGGCTTCGCCCCCCAGATCTTTTCCACCGCCGCATCCGTCGCACGAAACGCTTGGGCGAGCACCGGCGATTGGTCTTTCGGGGTGTTGCTGCGATCCGGCGGCACGACGAGATAGGGCGTGGCGTCGTGCTGCGGCGTGATTCTTACCTTCAGCCCCTTCGGCACGCGGTCACGAATCGTGGCAAACACCAGCGTTTTGACCTTCTCCGGCTCTTGATTTGGGACCAACCGGCAACTGATCTTCACGCGCGCTTTGGTAGGAATCACCGTCTTGGGCCCCTCCCCTTGATAGCCACCTGTGATGCCATTGATTTCCAACGTCGGCAGGAAGCGAATCGCCTCGAACGGCGTATAGCTTGGCGGCACGAGAAAGGACGAGATACCCAGAAACTCCGCGTATTCCTTTTCGCTGAGATTCAACTTCCCGAGTTCCTCGCGCTCCCACGGCTCGACCTCGCGCACGTCATCATAAAAGCCCGGGATGTTTACGCGGCCATCGGACGTATGGAGCGAAGCGCAAAGTTCGGTCAGCGCCTGGATCGGATTGTGAAGCACACCGCCGTGCATGCCCGAGTGCAGGTCCGTGCGGGCGTTGCTGATTTCGACTTCAAACGCGGCCATGCCGCGCAGACCCACGGTGATAACCATTTGGTCGGCACGTTGAATGCCGGTGTCCGAGAGAAAAACGAAATCGGCCCCGGCGAGTTTGTCCCGGTGCTGGCGCAGGAAGGACTTGAAATTCGCGCTGCCGATTTCCTCCTCGCCTTCGATCACGAAGGTGAGATTCAGCGGCAAATCCGGCTCTTTCTCCAGCAGGCGGGCCACCGCCGTGATATGCGCCATTAGCGGACCCTTGTTGTCGGCCGTGCCACGCCCATAGAGGCGGCCGCCTCGTTCCTGCGCTTCGAACGGTGGGCTGTCCCAAAGTTCAACCGAGTCCGCCGGCTGGACATCGTAGTGACCGTAAATGATTACGTGCGGCCAATCGGACTGGCCGTGGCGCTTGGCGACCACGACCGCGTGCAGTTCCGTTGGCACATACTCCACGTCAAAGCCGATTTCGCCGAGCAGGCCGCCGACGAATTCGCGCGCGCCGGTCATGTGTTTCGCAAACGCCGGGTCGGCAGAGACACTGGCGTGAGCGACGTACTCCTTCAGTTTCGCAATGGGGTCAAACATGGCTCCACGCTGCGTCAATCCCCTGCCCGCGCCAATCGGAAAACGCTTATTCGTAACGCTGGCGGTTAGCCAGGTAGAGCGCATGAAACCGCGGTGCGGCCTCGCGCAGAGCGGCAATGCGCTGGCTCTTCGACGGATGCGTGGAAAGCCACACCGGCATCTTCCGCATGCCCGCCGCTTGCGCCATCTTTTGCCAAACCCTGACCGCCGCCGCCGGATCGTAGCCTGCCGCCGCGGCGTATTGCAGCCCCATCAGGTCGGCCTCGCTCTCATCGCCACGCGAATGCGGCAGAACATAGCCGACCGTGGACAGCCCGCCATAGGCCAAAAGGAACAGTTCGCTCTTCTGCGAGCCGTATTTCCGATCCACGGCAATGGCACCGGCCGCGCCGACCAGACCGACGAGCGTGGCTTCGGTCATGCGCTTGCCGCCATGGCGGGCCACCACATGCCCCACCTCGTGGCCGATGACCGAGGCCAATTCGTCGTCCACATCCAGCAACTCCATCAAGCCGGTATAAACGCCCACTTTGCCACCCGGCAGCGCGAAGGCGTTCAACTCCGGCGACTCGAAGACCACAAATTCCCATTGCGCACCAGACAGTTGGTTGCCCACGGCAGCGGCGATGCGTTTGCCTACTTGCTGGACGCGCGCGTTGACCGCCGGATCGCGACTGATCTTTTCGGTCTTCTTGACCTCGGCAAAGGCCTGCGCGCCGAGCTGCTGCTCTTCGCCGACGGACGTCAGCACCGCATACTGTCGACCAGTTACCGGATTCGTGTAGCAGCCCGCCGACGCGAGCAGCAGGAGAGCGGTAACCGAACGCAGGCAGTAGCGGCGAATCAAGTTCATGGCTCAGTGTTTGAAGTGGCGAATTCCCGTGAAGACCATTGCCATCCCGCGCTCGTCGGCGGCCTTGATCACTTCTTCGTCGCGGATGGCGCCGCCCGGTTGGATGGCGCACGTCGCGCCGGCGTCGGCTGCAGCGATCAGGCCGTCGGCAAAGGGAAACAGCGCTTCGCTGGCGACGACCGAGCCCTTGAGATCAAGGCCGGCCTCCCCGGCCTTCCACACTGCAATGCGCGAACTATCCACTCGGGCCATCTGCCCGGCACCAACGCCGAGGGTCTGTTCGCCGCGGCAATAGACGATGGCATTAGATTTCACGTGCTTGCAGATCTTCCAAGCGAAGAGCATCGACGCCCACTCGGATTCCGTGGGCTGGCGCTTGGTCTCCACTGTGAATTCGCCGGGATTGCCCAGAACCTTGTCGCGATCCTGCAACAGCACTCCGCCGATCACGGAACGAATTTCCTGCAGCG
>JAPOIC010000222.1 GCA_029979145.1 Opitutaceae bacterium | reverse complement strand
CTTGCCACATTGGGGCAGCTTATCGACGCGACCGTTCACCCCGAAAGTGCCAAGCCCACCGCGCCCGCTCCGGGAACGGTGCATTTTTCGCAAAACCTGCCAAACCCCGCTGGCGCGCCTTACGTGGTCGAATTTATCCTGCCGCAGATGGCGCGGCTCAGTCTTCTGCATGGCCGCACTTGGGGCGTGCTGCTGGTGAGCAGTATCGCCGTCATGCTGCTCGTCGTCGGTATCGGGCTGCTTCCCGGCCGCCGCACCGCCGACACCCGCACCCCGTGGAGCAACGCCCGGGCGGAAATCAACAGCCTCGAGCAACTGGCCCGCACGTCCGTCGCGCAAGGCGCAGAACTTGCGCAGAAGCGTGACACCCGGCGCCGCATGGAACGCGATCTTTCGCTGCATCAGCAGCTGCAGAATCAAGGGCTTGAGGAGAAGATCCGTCTCGGCCGCGACCTGCACGACGGTCTGATCCAATCCCTCTATGCCGTTGGGCTGACGATCGAGGCCGTGCGGCCACTGATTCGGCGCGACCCCGATCGGGCCGACCAGCGCCTGCACTACAAGGAAATCTCGAAGTCCGAATACGCCACGCTCAAGGCGACGATCGAAGCCTTTCCGAACTAGGCCTTGCTAGTGTTGATCCACGCGGCGACTTCCGCCCACGCGCGGGCCCGGTGGCTGTGCGCCTGTTTCGTCTCCTCCGAAAGCAGGCCAAAGGTGCGATCAAATCCCTCCGGCACGAACAACGGATCGTAGCCAAAACCCCCGCTGCCCACCGGGTCATCCAGCAGTCGCCCGTGGCATTCGCCGCGGAAAACCTGCTCGGCCCCGTTCGGCGCAATCAGCACCAGCACACAAACGTAGTGCGCCCCGCGCTGCTCCCGGGGCACCCCGCGCATCTTTTCCACGAGCTTCCGCAGGTTCGCGCCATCATCGCCCTCCGGCCCGGCAAAATAGGCGGACTCCACGCCGGGCAGCCCGCCCAGTGCGTCCACGCAAATCCCACTGTCATCCGCGAGCGCCCAGCCGTCCGGCGGAAGCAAGGCGTGCAACGCCCGCGCCTTCTTCCGGGCGTTGCCCACAAAGGTGCCCGTGTCCTCCACGACGGGCGGCATACCCCCGACCGCCTTGGCCGATTCGATCGCGACGCCCGGCACGGTTTCGCGCGCGAGGTCCTGCAGCTCGCGCACTTTGTGCGCGTTACCCGAGGCTAAAAACAGTTTCATCCACAAAAAGCTTGGGCGGATAAACCACGCGACCACGGGCGAGCATGTCCTCGCCCAGAACTGAGTGGCGGACTTCGGTCAGTCGCACCGCGTGGTCCAATTTCTCCGTGCGCAACCCATTCATCATCGGCTTGGCCCGGTCGTCACCGAGGATCATCGGCGCGCGATAGGAAAACAGATAGTCAATCTGCGCGTCGCGGAGGAGTTGGCTCAGCAGCTGCGCCCCACCTTCAAAATACACCCCGGGAATGCGTTCCTCTGCGCAACGCTTGCGAAAGTCCGGCCACGCCACGCGCTGCGTCGTCGAGGGCAGCACCCAGACGCCGACGCCAAGGTCCTTCAGCTTGCGCACATACCCCATGCCGCCATGCGGCGTGGTCACCACAAACGTGCGCTCCTTGAATTCGTCGGTGTAGACCGCAGGCAGGTTGCGGTCGATGACGGTGCGCAACAGTCCGTCGAAAACGAACCGCACGGGGCACCATTCCTCCGCGCCTTCGATGCGGGAGGTCAGTCGCGGATTGTCGTGCATCAATGTGCCCGCGCCCACCGCAATGGCCGGAAACAGCCGGCGCCACCGCATCACGTCGGCGCGAGCAATTTCCCCTGTGATCCAGCGCGAGTCGCCGGTGCGGCAGGCAATTCGCCCGTCGAGCGTCGTGGCCGTCTTCGCGGCCAGCAACGGCGTCTGCGTGGTGATCCAGTGGTTGAAAATCAGGTTCAAGTCACGGCAATCGTCTTCCAGCACGCCGCTGACCACCTCCACCCCGGCGGCCCGCAGTACCTCCAAGCCGTGACCCGCGTGCGCTGGATTGGGGTCGGTCGTGCCCACGACGACGTGCTTCACCCCGGCGGCGATGATCGCATCGGTGCAAGCGCCCGTGCGGCCTTCCGTTGAGCATGGCTCCATCGTAACATAAAGGACCGCCCCTGGCCGTGGTTTTTTGCCACGTGCCAACAACGCCAGTCTTTCAGCGTGCGGTCCGCCATCCGGCGCCGTGGCGCCCTCCCCCACGATCTGCCCGTCTTCCACGAGCACGGCGCCAACCATTGGGTTGGGATGAGTCGTCCCCCACACGCTGTGCGCGAGCGCCAAGGCCCGGCGCATGAATGGTTCGTGGTCAGCCGCGGACATAGGGATTGCCGGCCCGTTCGGCGGCGACAGTCGTCTCCGGTCCATGTCCGGGCAAAAGCCGGGTTTCATCCGGCAGGGTGAAAATTTGGTTGCGAATGGATTCCTCCAACCGGTCGAAGTCGCCGCCCGGCAAATCAGTCCGGCCGACACTGCCGCGGAAAATGGCGTCGCCCACCATGGCGAGCCCGAGGCCCGAACTGTAAAACAGGACATTACCCGGGCAGTGCCCCGGCACATGCCGCACTTCGAAGGTTTGGCCAATCGCGTCCAACTCGTCGCCTTGGGCCACCCATTGGTCGACTTTCACCGGCGTCAACTTGATGCGTCGGTCGACGAAGCCGCTCATGACCTCGGGCGTTTCGATCAACACTTGGTCGTCGGGATGAGCCCGCACCTTGGCGCCCGTCTCGGCCACCACTTCAGCCGCACCTTGGGTGTGGTCCCAATGTCCGTGGGTCAGCCAGAGTTCCGCGAGCTCGCAACCGTCTTTGGCCAGCAGCGGCTGGATCTCCGCCCACACGTCGCCGGGCGCATCCACCAGGAGCGCTTCGCCTGTTTCCGGCGAGGTCAGCAGGTAGGCATTGGTCTGGATGAGGCCCGCCGGCCGCACATACAAATTCATGCCTCCCAGTCCATGCGCAGCGGCCCGCACCGCGCAACCGAGAAAATTGCCCTTCCCCTTTGCCGGAGCGGTTGCACACTGCCTCCTTCCTATGCCGACGCTCAAGTTTGCCGTCCTTGCCGGAGATTACATCGGACCCGAAGTCATGGCTGCCGCCCTGCGCGTCCTCGATCATGTGGCCCGTCAGGAAGGGCTCACGCTAGACTACCAGGCGGCGGACGTCGGCGGCGCGGCCATCGACAATCACGGCTCTGCGCTCCCGGCCTCGACCCTCGCGGTTTGCGAGGCGACCGATGCAATTCTCTTTGGCTCCGTCGGCGGTCCCAAATGGGAAAAGCTGCCGACCAAGGAGCAGCCCGAGCGCGCCGCCCTCCTGCCGCTTCGCAAGCACTTCACGCTCTTCGCCAACGTCCGCCCGGGCCTCCTTTACCCCGAGCTCACGGACGCCTCACCGCTCAAACCGTCGCGCATTCCCGACGGCATCGACATTGTCTGCATCCGCGAACTGACCGGCGGCATTTACTTCGGCCAACCCAAGCGCACCACGACCCTGCCTGATGGCGAAATCGAGGCACTCGACTCGATGGTTTACCGGAAAAGCGAAATCGAACGCATCACCGCCGTCGCCATCACCGCCGCCCGCGGGCGAAAAAAGCGCCTCTGCTCGGTCGACAAGGCCAACGTGCTCGAAACCTCCGTCCTCTGGCGCAAGACGGTGACGGACTACGT
>JAPOIC010000135.1 GCA_029979145.1 Opitutaceae bacterium | reverse complement strand
TGATCATGTCCTTGCGCGACCTCGACTCCGCCTTGGCCGCGGGAGACAATGCCGCTGCGGCGGACATGGTGCGCGCCCTCCGCGGCATCCAGCGCGAGGGGCACAAGGAATACCAGAAGGAAAAAGACCGCAGCTGACGCGGTTCAGATGACCCAGTCCAGCGCGCCGACCGCGTGCTGGTCCTTGCTGAGGACCTTCACGTTTTGGGCCTCGACGAGCACGAGTGAGCGCTTGGGCACGCTCTGCGTGACGAAGACGTTGCCGCCGATGGTCGAACCCGCGCCGATGACGGTGTCGCCGCCCATGATCGTGGTGCTGGCATAGACGGTGACTTTGTCCTCGATCGAGGGGTGGCGCTTCTGGCCCTTGAGGGCTTGGCCGCCGGCGGTGGAACGCGCGATGAGCGCGACGCCTTGGTAGAGTTTCACGTGGGAGCCGATCTCCGACGTCTCGCCGATCACCACGCCGGTGCCGTGGTCGATGAAGAAGTGCGAACCGATCTTGGCGCCGGGGTGCAGGTCGGACCCGGTGCGCTCATGGCCGTATTCGGTCAACATGCGCGGCAGCAGCGGCACGCCGAGGGTGTAGAGCACGTGCGCGAAACGCTGGAGGGAAATGGAAAGGACGCAGGGGTAGGCGAGGATGATCTCCTCGATGCTGCCCGCGGCGGGGTCGCCCTCGAAGGCAGCGTCGACGTCCGTCTTGATGATTTTCCGCAACGCCGGCAGCTGATCGAGCGTGGCGATGGTGAGCTCGGCGGCGCGCTTGGCCGGGTCGGGGTCGCGGGCGAAGCGCAGGCCTTTTTCAATGTCGGTTTTCAACCGCAGCTCGACGCGGCGAAGGAGGTCCTCGACGAGGTTGGGCACGTCATGCTTGGTCAACCCGGTGGCCTCGAAGAACCCCGGGAAGATCAAGTGCATGTAATCCGAGGCGAGCTGCTGGACGGAGTCCTGCGTCGGCAGATTGACCCCGTCGAGGTGGTTGATGCCACCGTCGCGCTCGTAGGATTCGAGGAGCGCCTGCTTGATGTTGTCGAGGTTCACGGAAGTGCGGACTATGGGAGGCCCGGGGGAATTCGCAATGCGCCGGTGTGTTTTAAATCGGAAGGCGGCGGCCTGGGACAGGCCGCCCTTCCGGCGCGACTGCGCCAAATGCGTTCGGGGGGCGGGCGTTGCTTGGTCGTGGGCGCAAAAAAAGGCGCGGGGGGACCGCGCCTTTTTGATGGGAGTCGATGAATCGCTTACGACGCGACCTCGAGGCGGGCCTTTTCGGCCAACGCGGTGGAGAGGTAGCGTTCGCCGAAGCTGCAAGCGACGGTGACGATGTTCTTGCCGGCAAACTCGGGGCGCTTGGCGACTTGCATCGCGGCCCAGATGTTGGCGCCGGTAGAGATGCCGCCGAGGATGCCGTCGAGCAGCGCGGTTTGGCGCGAGGTCTCAAAGGCGTCCTCGTTGGTGACTTGAATCACCTCGTCGATGATCGCGGTGTTGCAATTCTTGGGGATGAAGCCGGCACCGATGCCCTGAATCTTGTGCGGGCCGGGCTTGCCCCCGGAGATCACCGGGCTGGCGGCGGGCTCCACGGCGAAGGTCTTGATGGCCTTGCGGGACTTGATGACCTCGGACACGCCGGTGATGGTGCCGCCGGTGCCGACACCTGCGACGAAAGCGTCGATGTTGCCGCCGGTGGCCGCCCAGATTTCCTCGGCGGTGGTCTTGCGGTGGACCTCGGGGTTGGCCGGGTTTTCAAACTGCTGCGGCATGAAACCGCGGTCGCCATGCTGGGCGACGATTTCGTTGGCGCGATTGATGGCGCCCTTCATGCCCTCGGCGCCGGGCGTGAGGACGATCTCGGCACCCAGCATGCGGAGGAGCACGCGCCGCTCCTGCGACATCGTTTCGGGCATCGTGAGGATCAGCTTGTAGCCGCGCGAGGCGCAAACGAAGGCGAGGGCGATGCCGGTGTTGCCGGAAGTGGGTTCGACAATGACCGTGTCCTTGGTGATGCGGCCGGCTTTTTCACCGGCTTCAATCATGGCGCGGCCGATGCGGTCCTTGACGCTGGCGAGAGGGTTGAAGAACTCCGTCTTGACGTAAATGTTGGCAGGGAGACCGGCGGCAACGCGGTTCAACTTCACCAGAGGGGTATTGCCGATGGTGGAGACGATATCGTTAAAGATTAGTGAGGACATAAAGAAGATGAAGTATTGGGTTTTTTCCGGGTCAAGCCCGGGGCGTTAATTCTGTGTCATGCGTCAGATGTGATACATCTCGGCGGTGTCCTTCACGATGAAGGTGTCGAGGGTGTAGGAGCGGGCCTTTTCTTCCATGGTGGCGCGGAGGTCGGCCCAGACCTCCTTGACCCGCCCGCCGCTGCGGCCGGCGTGATTGCCACTGGATTCAATCAATTCGCCATCAATGACTTTCATGATGTCGTAGAGCGAAATCTGATCGGCGGGGCGGGCCAGGGCGTAGCCGCCTTGGATGCCGCGTTTGCTGGTCACAAGGCCTCCATTGCGCAGCTCGCTGAGGATCTGGGCGAGGAAGTTGGCCGGCACCGCCTCGGTGCGCGCGAGGCGCTCGATCCGGGCCAGTTCGCCGGTGCCGTGGAGTCGGGCCATTTCGGCCAATACTCGGCAGGCATAATCCACTTTTACCGAAATCTTCACTGAACAAGTAAAGTAAAGGTTGGGGTGATTCGGCAATCCTTTTCCCGGAGGAGGCTGAGGCACAAGCGGGATGGTCGGGGATTTCGGCTTTCGCTGCGCGATGGATGTGCTTTGGTCGGGGCACCCCATGACCCCACCGCTCAAAATCGGACTCTTTGGCATCGGCTTGGACGCGTATTGGCCGCAATTCGCCGGCCTGAAGGAACGACTTGAGGGCTACGTCGGGCAAGTGGCGGGTAAACTCGCGCGTGACGGCGTGGAGCTCGTGAACCTCGGCCTCGTGGACAATCCGGAGCGTGCGTATGCGGCGGGCCGGGAGTTTCGGCAGGCGGACGTGGACGTGATTTTCCTGCACGTCACGACCTACGCGCTTTCGTCGACGGTGCTGCCCGTAGTCCTGCGCGCCAAGGTGCCGGTGATCATCCTGAATCTGCAGCCGTCGGCCGCGATCGACTCCGCGGCCTTCAACGCCTTGGGCGACCGCACCAAGATGACGGGCGACTGGCTCGCGCATTGCGCGGCGTGCCCGGTGCCGGAGATCGCCAACGTCTTCAAGCGCGCGGGCGTGCGGTTTCATCAGATCACAGGCGTGCTCGATGGCGCCGACCCGTGTTGGCGCGAAGTCGATGCGTGGGTCGAGGCCGCGCGTGCCGCGGCGGCGATGTATGGCAACCGGCTCGGACTGATGGGGCATTACTATAGCGGCATGCTCGACATCTACTCTGACACGACGCGGCAGTGCGCGACGTTCGGGACTCATTTGGAGATTTTGGAAGTCGATGAACTTTCCGCGCTGCGCCGTGAGGTGAGCGATGCGGAGGTGGATGCGCGGCTGAAGGAGATTCACGCGGCGTTTGACGTGCAGCCCGACTGCGCCGAGTCCGACCTGCGTGATGCCGCGGGCACTTCGGTCGCGTTGGACCGGTTGGTTGAACGTTATCGGCTGGGCGCGCTCGCCTATTACTACAAGGGCACGGGCGTGGCCGACAACGAGGCCACGATGGCGTCGATCATTCTCGGGACGTCGTTGCTGACTGCGCGCGGCGTGCCGGTGGCGGGCGAGTATGAAGTGAAGAACGTGCAGGCGATGAAGCTCATGGACTTGCTCGGCGTGGGCGGCTCGTTTACCGAATACTACGCGATGGATTTCAAGGACGACGTCGTCCTGATGGGACATGACGGCCCGGGGCATCTCGCGATCGCGCAGGGCAAGACCAAGGTGCGACCGCTCGACGTTTACCACGGCAAGGTCGGCCGCGGCGTCTCCGTCGAAATGGCCGTGCGGCACGGTCCGGTCACGTTGCTTTCGATCATTGAAACCGAAGGCGGCAAGCTGGCGCTGTTGTGCGCGGAGGCGGAGTCCGTGCCAGGTCCGATTTTGGAAATCGGCAATACCAACAGCCGCTACCGCTTCGCCTGCGGCGCGCGCGAGTTCGTCGAGCGCTGGAATCGGCAGGGGCCGGCGCACCATTGCGCGGTCGGCGTGGGGCACGTGGCGGACCGGCTGGAGAAGGTGGGGGCGTTGCTGGGGCTCGAGACGATCCGGGTGGTGTGACGAGATGAATTCTGAAGCCAGGAAACCAGGAAGCGGACTGGTTGAATGGGTCGGGAATTGCGTGCGACGGATTGGACTGCTTGCCTGCCAGGCGAATCTCTAACCCCTGTTGCCCATGAAACGCGTAGCCTTTGTCATGTCCGTCAACGCTGGCGCCGAAGCTGAGTATCAAAAGCGGCACTCGCCGATCTGGCCCGATTTGGAGCGCGTGCTGAAAGCGCACGGCGTGCACAACTACAGCATCTTCCTGCTCCCCGAGACGCGGCAGCTCTTCGCCTACGCCGAGGTGGAGGACGAGGCCCGGTGGAACGCCATCGCGCAGACCCCCGAATGCCAGCGCTGGTGGGTGCACATGGGCGACGTCATGCCCTCAAACCCGGACCACAGCCCGGTCGCCGCGCCGCTGCGCGAGATGTTTCACTTGGATTGAGCCGGCGCAGGCGCGACCGACTCAACGCGCAACTGATAGGGGGCGCCGTCCGCGCGGCTGGCGGCAAAGATCACCGACGTGCCGCTCGGCGAACAGACGGGTTCGGTGACGCGAAAGTAACCCTCGGCGAGCGTTGCGATCTCTTTGCCTGTGCGATCCACGATGCGCAGTGCGCGCGAGTTGTCCGCGTTGACGCTGACCATGATGATCCGCACTCCATCCGGCGACCACGCAGGGCAGAAGTCGTGACCGGGTCGATCCGTCAGCCGGATGGTTTGGGCCGACGCCAAGGTGTGAAGGTAAACCTCGTCGTCCTGTCCGTCGGTATCGCGGCGGGAGAAAAACATGAGTTGTCCGCCGTCCGGTGACCACCGCGGCCACACTTCGCGTTTGGGTTCGAAGGGCAGACGAATCGGGGCATCGTCGTCCAGCTCCAGCAGCCAGATGCCGAAAACACCGTCTTGGTTGAGCGTGACAGCCAGCCGGTTTTCGTCCGGCGACCACGCCGGGAAAAGCGGCCGCCCTGGCAGTTGTTGGAGCGTGCGGGAGGTCCGGGTTTCCACTTCGTAAAGACGAAGCTCACTCGCGTCATCCTGTTCCTCAATGTAAGCAATCATCCGCCCATCGGGTGACCACGCGGGCTGGCGCTGGTGGCCGGCGCCGCCGATCAGCTCGGAAACCTCGCCCGTCGACAGGTTGAGCAAATGGATGTCCCAGTTGCCGTGGGGATTGGCCTCGCACGCCACCATCTCACCCTCGGGGTGCCAGCTGGGATACCGATGGTGGTGTGTCGCTTCCGTGAGCTGCCGGGCGTGGAGACTCAGTGAACCCGCGACGAGGCCAGCCACGAGCAGCGGAAAAAAGGCGAAGCTACGCACCTTGATGAGAGGCGTTGGATTGCGAAAAATTCCCCGCCAGCCAACCCGCGATGAACGCAGCCTGCTTCTCGCGGATGGGTTCGTGGAAGTGCACGTGGTCGCAGAAAAGGTCGTCGCCGAGGTTTGAGGTGAAGGTGTGCAGGTCGAGGATCGGGACGCCGGCGGCGCGCATGATGGCGTCGGCGATGGCGTTGTAGGCGTCGAGGTCGGCGCGGTAGCGGAGGAAGCCGACCGGGCGGGAATTGTGCACGGCTTCGTCGCAGGGCGTGCTGCGCACCCAGACGAGGCGCGGTCGCATGGGCGCGACGGTGGCGACGATGGCGCGAAGGTTTTCGGCGTAATGCTCGGGCGTGACCTGTTCCGTGCGCGTCTGCGGATCCGTGCGGATGTCGTGCAGGCCGCAGTTGACGAGGAGAACGTCGGC
>JAPOIC010000105.1 GCA_029979145.1 Opitutaceae bacterium | reverse complement strand
TAACTGGCTTAAAGACTACATCGCCCTCAAGGCTTCGCCTGACGAGATCAGCCGGGCGATCACCTTGCTCGGCTTTGAGGTCGAGGGCGTGCACACGACCGGTGCGCCGCGGCTGGAGCATGTTGTGGTCGGCGAGATAGTCACCCGCGACAAGCACCCGAATGCGGACAAGCTCTCGGTGTGCACCGTCGACGTCGGCCCGGCCGGCGGCGTGAAGACCATCGTGTGCGGCGCGCCGAATTGCGACGCCGGCAAACGCGTCATCGTCGCGCTGCCTGGAGCGGTGCTGCCCGGTGATTTTGCGATCAAGAAATCGAAGATTCGCGGCCAAGAGTCCGACGGCATGCTTTGCGCCACCGATGAACTCGGCTTGGGGGGCGACCACGCCGGCATCTTGCTGCTGTCGGGTGAGCCGGCGCTCGGGACCCCGGCCAATAACGTGCTTCCCGCCGGCGACGTGGTTTTCGATGTTGAGATCACGCCCAACCGTCCGGACTGCCAGTCACACCTCGGTATCGCGCGCGAGCTCGCGGCGTGGTTCAAACTGAAGCTCAAGTATCCGGAAATTCGTTTCAACGGCGTCGGCGGCGAGCCGCGCAACGATTTGCTGGCGGGGGTGGAGGTGGCTTCGCCCGGCGACTGCCCGCTTTACACCGCCCACGCGGTGTCGGGGGTCAAGGTCGGTCCCAGCCCGGACTGGTTGCAGGCTCGTTTGACCGCGGTCGGTCTGCGTCCGATCAACAACATCGTCGATGTCGGCAACTACGTGATGCTCGAATACGGGCAACCGCTGCATGCCTTCGACGCCGCCAAGCTGGCGGGCGCATGCATCGAAGTGCGGCACGCCCGGCCTGGTGAGAAGATCACGACCCTTGATGGCAAGGAACGCGCGCTGGATGAATCGATGCTGGTGATTGCCGATGCCGAGCGCCCGGTGGTCATTGCGGGTATCATGGGCGGGGAAGATTCGGGCGTAACCGAGTCGACCACGGACCTCGTTTTGGAATGCGCCGTGTTCCGTCGCCAAACCGTGCGCCGCACGTCCAAGCGCCTGGGCCTGGCTTCCGACTCGTCTTACCGCTACGAGCGCGGGGTGGACCCGCATTTGGCGCCTGAAGCCACGGCCCGGGCCCTCGACTTGATTGTCGCGACCGCCGGTGGACACGTGGTGGCGCCGGCCTGCCGCGTCGGCAGCGATGTGCCTTGGGAACGCGCAATCGTCGTCACGCACGACTACATTTGCGAGCGGTTGGGCTTCGATATTCCCGCCGAGGAAATGAAGGCTTCGCTTGAGGCGCTGGAATTCACGATTGTGCGAGAGGAACCGACCGAGAAGCGCGGGCCCGCCTGGACGGTTTCGATTCCCAGCTGGCGGCAGGACCTCGATCGTCCGATCGACTTGGTCGAGGAAGTGCTGCGCTTGCATGGCACGGAGAAAATTCCGGCCGGGCGTCTGGTGTCGCCCGGACTCGTGGGCGATGACGACCCGGTGGTCTTGTTCAACCGCCGCGTGACCGATTTCCTCGTGGGGCACGATTTCCACGAGTGCGCCAACTACACGCTGCGCTCGGCCAAGGAACTGGGCGCGTGGGTGTCGCAGACGGCCTGCACCGAGCTCGCGCTCGACAATCCGTTCGTGAACGATAAGTCGCATCTGCGGCCGACGTTGGTGCTGGGGCTGCTCGACACGCTCAAACTGAACCAAGCCCGCGGCACCGGCGCCTCGCGTCTGTGCGAAGTCGGACGCGTGTTCGTTGAACACAACGGGCAGAATTTCGAATGCGCTTCCGTGGGCTTCTTGATTGCCGAGAGCGATGTTCGTTCCTGGCGCACGCGCGAGGCTTCCGACTACTACCACGCCAAGTTCCTCATCGGGGCTTTGGCCGGGGCGGCGGGCATTGACTTTGCCCGTCAGCCGCTCGGGGCCGTGTCAGGTGATTACTTCGGCTGGCAGGAAGGCCACTCCGCCTTGGCCGGGGGCATCTCGCAGGGCTGGACGGCGCGTTTCGGCTTGTTGAATGTCGCGATGGTCAAGTCGCTCGGCATCGAGGGCCGCGTGTACGCTGGCTCTTTCTCGATCCTGCCAGAAAAGCTCGCTTCAGCTAAGACGCGGCGCCGGTTTACGGAGTTCAGCCATTTCCCAGCCGCGCTGCGTGACCTGGCGCTGATCGTGGATGCGGCGCAACCCGCCGAGGACGTGCGCAAGCAGCTGCAGAAGATCGCCCGTGCGGCCGTGGGCAATGCGTTCGCGGCCGAAGCCGTGACGGTGTTCGATGTTTATCAAGGCAAGGGCCTGCCGGAAAACCACAAGAGCCTCGCGTTCAGCCTCGTGTTTCGCGCGGCCGATCGGACGCTCAAGGACGACGAAGTGAATGCCGTGTTCCAGCGCATTCAGGACGAACTCGTCCAGGCCACCGGCTACACCATCCGCAAGTAATCATGGCGGAAGAAATCGACATCGATCGGGTGGCGCAGCTGGCGCGAATCGCGCTCACGCCGGAAGAAAAAGCCAAGTTCGCCCGCCAGCTCGGCGACGTGCTGCAACATATCCGGCAGCTGGAGCAGGTCGACGTTTCCGGCGTGGAGCCGACTGCGCATGCCTTTCCGCTGGATAACGTCTGGCAGGAGGATTTGGCGCGGGCAGGTCTGTCGGTGACCGACGCGTTGCGCAATGCGCCGGCCCAACGGGACCAGATGGTGGCCGTGCCAAAGGTCGTGGAGTAAAGATGAGCGCCGAGCTGCATTATCAAACCATTGCCGAACTGTCGGCGCGCCTGGGCCGGGGCGAACTCACCAGCGTGGCGTTGACGCAAGCCGTGTTGGCCCGGACCAGCGCCGTGGAGCCGAGGGTGGGTGCATTCAATTCGCGCGACGAGGCGGACGCGTTGCGTCAGGCCGAGGCGTCTGACGCGCGTCGTGCCGCGGGGCAGGCCTTGGGGTCGCTCGACGGCATTCCGATTGGCCTGAAGGATGTGATCGCGGTGCGGGATCAGCTTTTGACGGCTTCCAGCCGCATGCTGGCGAACTTTGTGTCGCCCTATGATGCGACGGTCACGCAACGCCTGAAGTCCGCCGGCGCAGTGCTGTGGGGGCGTCTGAACCTCGACGAGTTTGCCATGGGTTCGTCGACGGAGAATTCGGCCACGCAGCCGACGGCCAATCCGTGGGATTTGAGCTGTGTCCCGGGCGGTTCGTCGGGCGGCAGTGCCGCTGCGCTGGCGGCGGGCGAGGCCATAGCGACGTTGGGTTCCGATACCGGCGGGTCAATTCGTCAACCGTCGTCCCTGTGCGGCGTGGTGTGCTTGAAACCGACCTATGGACTGGTTTCGCGCTACGGCCTGATCGCGTTTGCGTCCTCGCTGGATCAAATTGGTCCCTTCACGCGCACGGTCGAG
Organism: Opitutaceae bacterium; assembly: GCA_029979145.1. Lineage (GTDB taxonomy): Bacteria > Verrucomicrobiota > Verrucomicrobiia > Opitutales > Opitutaceae > Cephaloticoccus. The sequence continues at coordinate 3,487 of JAPOIC010000105.1, read as the reverse complement.
GATGCGGCCCTGATGCTGCAGGCGATCGCCGGCCACGACGAGCGCGACTCGACTTCGTTCAAGACGGAGATTCCGGATTATCGCGCGGCGCTGACGAACAAGCGCGGTCCGTGGAAGCTCGGCATCCCGAAGGAGTATTTTGGTGAGGGCCTCGACCCCGAGGTGGGCGCGGCGGTGGAGCAGGCGATTGCTTACTATCGCGAACAAGGCTGCGAAATCGTCGAGGTGTCGCTGCCGCACACCGAGTATTGCCTTGATGCCTATTACGTCATCGCGACCGCCGAGGCATCCTCGAATTTGGCGCGCTACGACGGCATTCGCTACGGGCATCGCTCGAGGCAGGCCTCTGATGTCGTGGACCTCTATTTCCAGTCGCGCGCCGAAGGCTTCGGCGAGGAGGTGAAGCGTCGGATCATCCTCGGCACCTACGTGCTTTCGAGCGGTTACTACGATGCGTATTACCTGCGCGCGCAAAAGGTCCGCACCTTGATCCGCCAGGATTTTCTCAGTGCCTACCAACAGGTGGATGCGCTGATAACGCCCACGTCGCCCACGCCGGCGTTCAGGCGCGGGGCCAAGGCCGACCCGCTCGCGCTATACCTCTGCGACATCTACACAATCGGGGTAAACCTCGCCGGGCTGCCGGCCATCAGTTTGCCGTGCGGATTTTCGTCCGCGGGTTTACCCATCGGCCTCCAGCTCATCGGACAGCCGTTTGCCGAGGCGGAATTGCTCGCCATTGCCGCCGCCTATGAGCGCGGTCACGACTGGCACCAACGTCACCCCCAACTCTGATCCACATGGCCCAATACGAAGCAGTGATCGGACTCGAGGTGCACGTGCAGATTCGCACGCAGTCCAAGATGTTTACCCGTGTGGCGGCCGGCTACGGTCACTCAGAAAACACCCTGACCGATCCGGTAGTGTTGGCTCTGCCCGGGGCGCTACCGGTGATGAACAAAAAGGCACTCGATGCCGTGATCAAGGCGGGTCTCCTGCTCGGTTGTGAGATCGCCGCGGTCTGCAAATGGGACCGGAAAAACTACTTTTATCCCGACTCACCGAAGAACTACCAAATCTCGCAATACGACCAGCCGATCTGCGCGGGTGGGGGAGTGGAGATCGAATTGCCCGGGCCTTCGCGCAACGTCATGGGCGAGCACAAGGTCATCCCGCTCACGCGCATTCACCTCGAAGAGGATGTGGGCAAGCTCGACCACGGGGCGCACGACTCGCTCGTCGATTACAACCGCGCGGGCACACCGCTGATGGAGATTGTCTCGGAGCCGGCCCTGACGAGCGGCGAAGAAGCCTACGCCTACCTCACCGCTCTCCGCGCGATCATGGTGCAGGGCAACATCTCCGACTGCGACATGGAGAAGGGCCAGATGCGATGCGATGCCAACATCTCGGTCCGTCCCGTGGGCACGACCACGCTCGGCACCAAGGTGGAGCTCAAGAACCTCAATTCCATTTCCTATGTGCGCGATGGCATCGATCACGAGATCAAGCGCCAGATCGCGGTCCTGACGGCTGGCGGCACCATCGTGCAGGAAACGCGGGATTATGACGGCATGACTGGCGCCTCGCAGTCGCTTCGCAGCAAGGAAATGGCCCACGATTATCGCTATTTCCCCGATCCGGACCTCATGCCGGTGCGAGTGGATGCGGCTTGGAAAGAGCGGTTGCGCGCCGAGTGTGCCGAGCTGCCTTTTGACCGTCAGCGGCGGTTTTTCGAAATCCTCAATCTGCCCTACACGCTCACGTCGGTGCTGGTGTGGGATCAGGCGCTGGCGGACTTTTTCGAGCAGTGCGTGGCGGCGGCTGGTCAGGCTCGGGTGCAGGCCGTGGGCAATTGGATCATCAATGACCTGCTGCGCGAGCTGAAGGCGGCGGGCGTGGCCCTGGCGGACTCAAAGGTGAGCCCGGCGCACGTGGCCGAGCTCGTGGCGATGATTGAAAAGGGCGAACTGTTCAGCCCAGCGGCGAAGGATGTTTTCGCCGAAATGTTTGCCAGCGGCGAACTGCCCGGCGTGGTGGCTGAGCGCAAGGGGCTCAAGGCCCAGCCGGCCGACAGCAACGAATTGGAGCAGTGGTGCCGCGACGCCATCGCCGGTAATACGAAGGCGGCCGACGAGTTCCGCGCCGGCAAGGAAAGCGCCATCAATGGCCTCAAGGGACCCGTGATGAAGGCATCCCGCGGGAAGGCGAATCCGAAGCTGGTCGACGAGACGCTGCGCCGGTTGTTGGCGGAGGGCTAATTGTCCGCCTGGCCTTGCGGTCCGTGCGATTCATCCTAGCCTGCCGGCATGGATAAAAACGGCACGCTTTCCCGCAGGACGATGATCAAGACCCTCGGCGCCGGCGCCACGTTGGCCGGGCTGGGGCTGTTCACTGCCGCTGCGGCGGAGGAGGCGGGTGCGGTGGCGGTCGCAGGCGAGTTGCCACAACCCTTTGCGCTTCCACCACTCGGTTTTGCCTTGGGTGCCTTGGAGCCGGCAATTGATGCCCGCACGATGGAAATTCACCACGGCAAGCATCACCAAGGCTATGTGAACAACGCCAACATGGCGCTGGCCGACCACTCCGAGTTGCAGGCGTGGAGCGCAGAAACGCTGCTGCGCCGGCTCTCGGAGGTTCCGGCAGGGATCCGCGAGGCGGTGCGCAACAATGTGGGCGGGCACGCCAACCACTCCCTGTTTTGGCGCGTGCTGCAGCCCGGTGGACGCCGCGAGCCCTCAGGGGCTTTGGCATCGGCACTGGCGCGCGACTTTGGCACCTTATCCGAATTCCAAGCTCAATTTGCCAAGGCGGCATCCACGCGTTTCGGCAGTGGCTGGGCTTGGCTCAGTGCCGGGCCTCAGGGCTTGGTGGTGCATTCCACGGCCAACCAAGATTCACCGCTCAGTGACGGGCTCACGCCGTTGCTCGGCCTCGACGTCTGGGAGCATGCGTATTACCTCAACTATCAGAACCGCCGAGCTTCCTACATCGAGGCTTTTTGGTCGCTGGTGAATTGGACCGTGGTGGGCGAACATTTCCGCGCGGCCGTCTGAATCGCAATTTTCGGAGGCCAGGAAACCAAGAAGAACTGGTTTCCTGGGGTTTCTGGGTTGTTCGGTGAGTCTCTGCGTGGCGGTGCTCGTGCGTCGGCGGTTTGCGGGCACAAAAAAGCTCGGTCAATCGACCGCGCTCGAAGGCTTGGTTTGCCGAGAGCTTAGGATGCGTTCACGCCCGATTGGGAGCGCGTGGTCGCCGGGTTGGCGCTTTCGGCGAAAAACTCCACGACGTGCGTGACGTTCGTGAAGCCCTCGCTGCGAAGGCGCGCCTCGATGCGTTGCACGGCGGCGCGCAATTCCTCGGTGGATTCGGAGTCGAGGGGCTGAACGGAGCGGGTGACCTTACTCACCACGTGGTAGCGGTTGGCGCCACTCAGGTTCATTTCGTAGAGGCTGGTGCCGTTGTGGAAGAATGAGCGGCGCACGAG
>JAPOIC010000266.1 GCA_029979145.1 Opitutaceae bacterium | reverse complement strand
TCACACGAATGATTTCCCAACCCTTTTAACCATAGATGAACGCAGATAGGCGCAAAAGCCAACCCGGTCTTCTCTGTGCGAATCTGCGTTCATCGGCGTTTTGAGGATTCCGGCATTCGTGTGAATTCGTGTCCATTCGTGGTTAACCTTTCAGTCCTTACCCCCCTTACCCCATGAAAAAGCTTCTCGTTTCGCTTTCCTTACTGGCCGCGACTGTGGTCTCGTCGGCCGCCGACTACCGCATCGCCGTCGTGCCGAAGGGCACCACGCATGAGTTTTGGAAGTCGATCCACGCCGGCGCCATCAAGGCTTCGCGCGAACTGAAGGCTGAGGGGGTCGATACCGAAATCATCTGGAAAGGCCCCCTGCGCGAGGACGACCGCGAGCAACAAGTGCAGGTGGTGGAGAATTTTATTGCCCGGCGCGTAAGCGGCGTGGTGCTTGCGCCTTTAGATGCCCGGGCGCTGGCACGTCCGGCCGAGATGGCAGTGCGGGCCGGGATTCCCGTGATCATCATCGACTCGGGGCTCAACTCGACTGCACCGGCGAGCACGGTATCCACGGACAATTACAAAGGCGGCGTGCTCGGCGCGCGCCGGCTGGCGGCATTGCTCGACGGCGAAGGCAAGGTCATCCTACTCCGGGTGCTGGCGGGCTCCACCAGCACGGAGCAGCGCGAGGCGGGGTTCCTCGAAACGATCGCCCAGGAGTTCCCCGGCATCACCGTGGTCTCCAACGACCAGCATGCCGGCGCGACCCGCGACACGGCCTACCGGGCCGCGCAAAATCTCCTGAACCGTTTCGGGCGCGATCTGGACGGCGTGTTTGCTCCGAATGAGTCCTCTGCGACCGGCATGCTCCTCGCATTGCGCGACGCCGGCCTCGCGGGTGGCAAGGTGAAGTTCGTGGGCTTTGATACCGGCACCCAGACCGTGGCCGCGCTCCGCAGCGGCGACATCCAAGGTCTCGTGGTGCAGAATCCCTTCAAGATGGGCTACCTCGGCGTGAAGACGATGGTCGCCGCGCTCCAAGGCAAAGCCGTGGAGAAGGAAATCGACACTGGGTGCGAGTTGATCACGGGTGAGAACATCGATGAGCCGGCCATGGCTGACCTGATCAAGCCGCCGTTGGAAAAGTATCTGAATTGACCATGTCCGTCCGCCTGCGCCTTTGCGACATTGCCAAGTCCTACGGTGCGACCCGCGCCTTGGACGGGGTTTCGGTAGAGGTGGCGGCCGGCGAAGTGCACGCGCTGATCGGAGAAAACGGCGCGGGCAAGAGCACGCTGATGAAGGTGCTGAGTGGGGTGATCCAGCCCGACGCCGGCACCATCGAGTTGGAGGGTAAACCTTATCGGCCGACCGACACGCTTGATGCCAAGATGCACGGCGTCGCGATGATCCATCAGGAGCTGAGCCTCGCGCCGCATCTCAATGCCTGGGAAAACATCGGCCTGGGCGGCCTGCCGGATCGCGCCGGTTGGATCGCCCGCGGCGAAGCGCGGCGGCGGGCTCAGGGGGTCTTGGCGCGGCTGGCGCATGGCCATCTCGATTTGGAGCGACCGGTGGGCGAGTTTTCCATTGCGGAGCAGCAAATCATTGAGATTGCCCGCGCTCTTTTGTCTGAACCGCGCGTGCTGATCATGGACGAGCCGACCAGCAGTCTGACGCAGGCGTACACGAAGAAGCTATTCGAAGTGATCGCTCAACTGCGGGGGCAAGGCGTCAGCATCATCTACATTTCGCACTTCCTCGAGGAGGTAAAGAATGTGGCGCAACGTTACACCGTGCTGAAGGACGGTCGCACCGTGGGCGGCGGAGCGATGGCGGAAGCGCAGCAGGCGGAGATTGTGCGCTTGATGGTGGGCCGGGAGGTCACCGATCTCTATCCGCGGCGCACGCCGCGACTCGGCGGAACCGTGTTTACCTTGGAAGGCGAGGGCGGGCCATTGGCCCTGCGCGCCGGTGAAATTCTCGGTGTCGCGGGATTGATCGGGGCGGGTCGCACGCGACTCTTGCGGGAGAATTTTGGACTCGCCCCGTCGTCGCGGTTCGCCGGCCTTTCGCCGCGCCGCAGCTGGCGGGCGGGCCGCGGCTTTCTCAGCGAGGACCGCAAGGAAGAAGGGTTGATGTTGCCGCTGTCGCTGGCGGAAAACACCACGCTGACGAAGTATGGCGCATTGGGCCGGGCCGGCTGGCTGCCGGCGAAGAAATTGGCCGAGGCGACGCAACCGTGGATCGAGCGGCTTGGCATCAAGGCCCGCAGTCCCAACCAGGCCGTGGGTGATCTCTCCGGCGGCAACCAACAGAAAGTCGCCATGGCGCGCTTGCTGGAGCATCCTGCCGAAGTGTTGCTGCTGGATGAGCCGACGCGTGGCATCGACGTCGGCAGCAAGGCGCAGATCTACACCCTGATCGCGCAGCTGGCCGACGCGGGCAAAGCCGTCGTGCTGGTCAGCTCCTATCTCCCTGAACTCTTCGGCCTTTGTGACCGTATCGCCGTGATGCGGCGCGGGACCCTCGTTGATTGTCGCGACACCACCGCTTGGACCGAGCATGGCCTGATGCTGGCCGCTGTGGGGGCGAGCGAATGAGGATGTTGTATTTACCGCGGATCACGCGGATGGACGCGGATGCGGAAGTCCGGCTGACTTCTCTACTTCATCGTCCGAAATCTGCGCTTATTCGCGTAGACCGCGGCACCCCTTAGCCACATGAAATCCCTGCTCGCCAAATTTGGACCCTTTCTCGGCCTGCTGCTGGTCGTCGGCCTCTTCTCC
>JAPOIC010000047.1 GCA_029979145.1 Opitutaceae bacterium | reverse complement strand
CGCGATTGTCGATGAGGGGCATGGCCTCGTTCATCCACAGACCATAGGTCGGGCGGGGGATGTCGTTGTAGAATTTGAGCTTTTGGATGTAGCCGTTGGCGACTTCCGGGGCGGTGTCGGGGAGCTTGTCATACCAGTCCTCGGCGAGGCGCAGGTCGAAGAAGTCGATGTCGCCCTTGCGGAAGGCTTCGAAGGCCTTGGCGTTGTCGCGGATGACGACCAGACGCTCGCGGTCGGGGTTGAAGCGGTGGCGCCAGTATTTGTTGTCCTTGGCCCACCAGTCCTTCACGCGCGTGAGGGTGATGGAGCGGCCTTTGTCGATGTCGCGGTCGAGGATGGTGTAGGGGCCGGTGCTCGGCGCCATTTTCCATTGGTAGCGTTCGACGAAGTCATCGCCGAAAATCTTGTAGAAGTGCGAGGGCACGGGGGTGGTGCCGAGGGCCAGCGCGTAGATGTCGGGGCGCAGCTCGGGGAAATGCAGGGCGAAGGTGTGGTCGTCGAAGCGGGTGACGCCCGAATATTTCGTGCCGTAGAAGTTGTTATACCACGGGGCCTTGATGAAGGGGCTGCGGTAGAAATAGAAATTGAACAGCACGTCCCGGGTGGTGATGGGCGCGCCATCGTTCCACTTGGCCGCGGGGTTGATGTGGATGTAAACGGTCTTGTTCTCGCGATCGAGCGCCCAGCGGTCGGCTAGGCCCGGGAAATACTTGAAGCCGTCGGGCGTCAGCGAGGTGTCGTTGGGGTGGCGCTGCGCGTAGGTCATCACGTTGTCGTCGAGGATCCACGGGCGGAAGCTGCCGTTGGAGTCGGGACCGACGATGCGGAGTGTGCGGGGGAAGTCCTGCACCCAGTAGTTCACGGTGCCGCCCTTCTTGGCGTCGGGCGAAGCGAATTCCGGCAGATCCATGCCGTCCTCCCATTTGAGGTCGGCGGGGATGTCCGCCGGCGTCTTGAAATGGAAGAAGTCGGGGTTGGCGGCGTAGTAGGCCTGCGCATCGTCGAGCGAGTTGGGCTCGGCGACCGCCGCGGCTTCATTGGCTTTCTTGCCGCAGCCGGCGAACAACAGGATCGTGCCGGCCAGCAGGGCGAGGGCCGGTCGCAAGAGGGGGGATCGTGGCGTCATGTTCATTGGTAAGTGGTGAATTTCTTGGGGTCGAAGGCCTCGCGCACGGCTTCACCGATGAAGGTGACGAGCACGAGGATGAAAACGAGGGCGCCGAAGGCGCTGCCGACAATCCAGGGGGCCGTGGTCAGGGTCTGCGTGCCCTGTTTCAGCAACTCTCCCATGCTGGGGGTCGGCGGCGGCAGGCCGAAACCGAGGAAGTCGAGCGCGGTGACCGCGGTGATCGCCGACACCACCGTGAACGGCATGAAGGTCACAATGGTGGAAATGGTGTTCGGCAGGATGTGATGAAAAATAATCCGGCCCGGCCCGGCGCCGAGCACGATGGCGGCGGCAGTGTAGTCGCGCGCCTTTTCGCGGTAGGTCGACGTCCGCATGTAGTAGGTCATCGAAGTCCAGGAGAAGAGCACCATCACAACGAGCAGCATGGCGATGCGTGCCGGGATGCTGAAGGTCGACGGGATGACCGAGAACAGGATGATGACGATGTAAAGGAAGGGAATGTTGGACCAGATTTCGATCAGGCGCTGGACGATCAGGTCGAACACGCCGCCGTAGTAGCCCATGAGGCAGCCAATGCCGATGCCGATGAGGTAGGTGAGCGCCATAAACGCCAGCGAGAAGAAGATGGCGATGCGGAAGCCGTAGAAGAGCCGGGCGAAGATGTCGCGGCCGGTGGTGTCGGTGCCGAGCCAGTGACCCTCAGGGCCGCCCATCCAAGACGGCGGTGCGGGCTTGAACACCCCTTCGTAGGGCGCGTTTTCGTTCGGATCGAAAGCGACCGGCGGCATCAGCATCCAGTTGCCCGAATCCTCGGCGCGGAAACGCTCGCGCAAGGCGCGGTAGTCCGTCTCGTAGGTGTAATCGTAGCCGAAGATCGTGCCGGGAAGGTTGGCGCCGTAAGTGGGGAAGAACCATTGGCCCTCGTAGCGCAAGATGAGCGGGCGATTGTTCACGAATAGTTCGCCCATGAGCGAAAGGGCGATGAGCCCCATGAGCACGACAAACGACCAGTAGCCGCGCTTGATGGAGCGGAAACGGCGCAGCTTGCGGAGGGTGAGCGGATTCAGGGCCATGACCGGGTCACTTGAAGCGGATGCGCGGGTCGATGAAAGCGACGAGCGCGTCGGACAGAATGTTGCCGAGCAGCAGGAGCAGGCTGGCGAGGAAGATGATGCCCATGACGATCGGGTAGTCGCGGTCGAAGATCGACGTGAGTCCGAGGAGACCGAAGCCGTTGATGTCGAAAATCGTCTCGATCAGGAACGAACCGGAAACGAGCAGGGTGATGTTCTGGCCAAACGTCGTCGCGATGGGGATGAGCGAGTTGCGCAACGCGTGCTTCAGCACGGCGCGCCGGAACGAAACCCCTTTGGCGATGGCCGTGCGGATGTAGTCCGCGGCGAGGTTGTCCATCAGGTGGTTCTTCATCAGCAGCGTGGTCACCGCGAAGCTGCCCACGAGGTAGCAGATCAAGGGCAGCGTGGCGTGCCGCGCGAGGTCGGCCACCTGGCCCCAGAATGACAGGTCGGCGAAATCGTAGCTGACGAACCCGCCCATCGGGAACCACTCCAGCCGCGCGGCGAAGAACAGCAGCAGCAGCGCGCCGAGCACGTAGCCCGGCACCGCGTAGCCCATAAAGATGAAAACCGAGGTGGCGTTGTCGACGAGGGTCCGGTGCTTGATGGCCTTCACGATGCCCAGTGGGATGGAGATCGCGTAGGTGATGAAAAGGGTGATCAGCCCGTAGAACAACGAAACCGGGAAGCGCGACTTGATGATATCCCACACCGGCTCGTTGTAGCGGTAGGAGTTGCCGAGGTCGCCGCGGATGACCTTTCCAAGCCAGAGGCCGTAGGAAACGATGGCGGGCTTGTCGAAGCCGTAGTAGGCCTTGAGTTGGTTTAGCTGCTCCTCGGAAAGGGCCAGGCCCTGACCGCCGCTGGTGGCCCGCGAGGAGGACATTTCCGCGGCCTGGGACTCCATGATGGCCCGTTCAAGGGGGCCGCCCGGCACAACCCGCGTGATCAAGAACACGATCAGCGTGATTCCGAGCAGGGTGGGAGGTATGAGCAAGAAACGGCGGATGAAATAGTCCCGCATGGGCAGTCAGACGAAGAAACAGGACGGCGAAAGGCCGCCCCGGGGTATGAGATTGAGGTGGGGGTAATACAGAAAGCGAGCCGGAATGTCATAAACACGTGACGGAAGGCCCGAAATTCAAGACCAGCCGCTGCCTGTGGCGGGTTAGTAGCAGACGTTCACGTCCGAATTGCCGCCGCGAATCGGTGGCGCGCATTGACCCCAATGCGCGTTGCTTGGCGGCGGGCAGGCTTGCGATTAGCTTCAGCGGGCCGCCGGCCGCACCTCGGCGTCGGCGGTGCGCTTGGCCGCCGCGTCGCGCTGGTAGGCTGAGGCAATGAAATAGGCCTGAGCGGAAAAGGCCGGTTCGTCCGGTTTGCGCGGCGGCGGCAGGTAGGCGCCGTTGGCGTGCAGGATGCGAGCGTTTTCGTTGTCCTTGCGCTCGATCGGGAGGAGTTCGCGGGTGATCCAGCGGCGGAGCTTGGCGTCCTCGATGGGGAAGAGGGTCTCGACGCGGCGGAAGAAGTTGCGCGACATCCAGTCGGCGCTGCCCGCGTAGATCAGGGCTTCGTCGTCGCCGTTTTCGAAATAGTAGACGCGGGCGTGCTCCAGGAAACGGCCGACGAGGCTGCGCACGCGGATGTTTTCGCTAATGCCCTTCACGCCCGGCACGAGGCAGCAGATACCGCGGACGATGAGCTGGATCTTCACGCCGGCCTGTGACGCGGCGTAGAGGCTGTCGATCGTGGTCTTGTCGACCAGCGAGTTCATCTTCGCGACAATCCGGGCCGGTTTTCCGGCGCTGGCGTTGGCGGCCTCCTGGGCGATGAGTTCGTTGATGCGCTTGTGCAGGTTGAACGGCGCGACCAGCAGGTGGCGGAACTTCGGGTTGAGGCCGAAGCCGGTGAGCGAATTGAAAAGGTTGGCGACGTCGCTGGTGATCTTCGCGCGGCAGGTGAAGTAGCTGAGGTCGGGGTAAAGCCGCGCGGTGCGAGGGTTGTAGTTGCCGGTGCCGAGGTGCGCGTAGTGTTTCATGCGGCGACCCTCGAGGCGGACGACCAGACACAACTTGCAGTGGGTCTTGTGGCCGACGAGCCCGTAGACCACGTGGACGCCGGCTTCCTCCAGCTGGCGGGCCCACTGGATGTTGGCGGCCTCGTCGAAGCGCGCCTTCAGTTCGACCAAGGCGGTGACCTGTTTGCCATTGCGCGCGCCCTCGATCAGGGCGCGGACGATCGGGGAATCACCGCTGGTGCGGTAGAGGGTCTGTTTGATGGCGAAGACCTGGGGGTCGCGCGCGGCCTGCTCGACGAACTCCACCACGGGCGCGAACGAATCGTAGGGGTGGTGCAGCAGCACGTCGGAGTGACGGATGCTGTCAAAAACATGGGCGGCCTCGCGCAGCGGCGAGGCCTGCACCGGCGTGAACGGCGGATACTTCAGGTCGGGCCGGTCGAGATCGGCGAGGGCCGAGAGGCGGAGGAGATTGATCGGGCCGTTGAGGCGGAAGACGTATTCCTGCGACAGCTCAAGGTGGTCGCACAGCGTCTCGAAGATGTGATCGTGCACGCCTTCGTCGATTTCGAGGCGCACGGCAGCGCCACGGCGCAGGTTGCGCAGCTCTTCCTCGATTTTCTTGAGGAGGTTTTCGGCTTCTTCCTCGTCGATGTAGAGGTCGCTGTTGCGGGTGACGCGGAAGGAGAAGGCGCCGAGGATCTTGTAGCCGCCGAAGAGCTCGCCGGCGCAGAGCTTGATGATGTCGCTCAGGAAGATGAACCGCTGCGGTCCCGTGCGGCTGGGCGCGATGGCGACGAGGCGGGGGAGGATGCGCGGCACGGGGAGGATCGCGACGAGCTTTTCCTCCTCGGGCGTGTTGGGATCGTCGAGCGAAACGGCGACGTTGAGCGTCTTGTTGCCGAGCTGCGGAAACGGGTGCGACTGGTCCAGCGCCAGCGGCGTGAGCACCGGGTAAATCTGTTCGCGGAAATACGTGTTCACCCACGCGAGCTCGGCCGGGGTGAGGTCGCTGCTGGAGCGGATGAGGATGTTTTCCTCGGCCAGCGCGGGGACGATCTGGTCGTGCCAGCAGCGGTATTGGTCCTCGACCAACGAGGCCACGAGGGAGTGGATGCGGCGGAGCTGCTCGCGCGCGGCGAGTCCGTCGATGCTCGACTCGGTCACGCCGGAGTCGACCTGTTGGATCAGGCCGGCGACGCGAATCTCGAAGAACTCATCGAGATTGGAGCTGACGATCGCGAGGAATCGCACGCGCTCCAGCAGCGGGTGGCGGTCGCTCTGGGCCTGTTCCAGCACGCGTCGGTTGAAGGCCAGCCATGAGAGTTCCCGGTTGAAGTAGGCGGTGCGCGCTTCGGGCTGCGCGGGTGCAGTCGGGGCGGACGGTGCGGCGGACGGGGATTTGCGACGGGAACTCTTCTTGGCCATAGACGAACGCCCGAGGCTACGCCGAGGCCCCGGCTTCGCCAGAGATTTTTGGCCGTGCGGCAAATCGTAACAATCCCGGCAGCCGAGTGGGGCCGGGGTTATAGCGCCAAAATCCGTCCCCAAACCTTGCGGACGGCGGGGGTCTTTTTGACCGACCAAGCCACCCGGTGCGGTCCGCGGGGATCGGCCTGAAACTGAGTGCGCGCGAAGGTGGCCGGGGCGAAGTCGACGGTCACCCGGCCGCGACGCCATTCAAAGCATTCGGGATGCAACAGGACGGCGACGGCCATGGGGTCGAAAAGTCGCGGCAGTTGATGAAGGGCGGGTTTGGCCTTCCGCCAAAGCTTTACCGCACGCGACAGCAGACGGCCAGTTGGAGTGCGCGATTGAAACAGGCGATCGAGTTGGGCGGTTGAGACGGTGCAGGTGTAGCCGATGTCCCACGGGATGAAGTCGATGGGCACACCGCTGGAGATGACGGTCGCGGCCGATGAGGGGTCGCAATGGATGTTCCACTCCCACATGGCGTGCTGGAATTCTCCGCCCATCACCACGAGCCGTTGGAGGTGCGTGGAGGACTCCGGATGTTGCAGCAGCAGCGTGGCGAGATTGGTCAACGGCCCGATGGCCACGGGCACGGTGGCGGGGTGGGCCTTGAGGTGGGCGGCGAGTGCGTCGACCGCGTGGACTCGGGACAAAGCTGGAAGGCGATGGGCCGGACGGGCGCAGGCGCCCTGCGCAATCGGTTCGCGCACCATTGGGCCGTTGGGCATGACGTCTATGCGACCGGGGCCGAGCAACGGATGGCCGCAGCCGATGTGCACGGGCACGTCGCCGCGGTGGTGCATGGCCAGCAGGGTCTGCGCGAGCCGGGCGCGGTGGTCGGTCTCGCCGAACACCGTGCTCACACCCTGCAACGCGAGCTCGGGGCTGGCGAGGATCAGCGCGAGGGCAAAGATGTCGTCGGTGTCGTCACCGATGTCGGTGTCGAGCCAGAGAGGGGTGGGGTCAGAGGCCGCGCTTTTCATTTTCCGCCTGGGCCCAGGGGCCGACCTGATGATGGGCGCTGCCGTAGAAGTGTCCACTCCGGCGCGGAAGAATCCACGTGCCGGTCTCGCACCGGGTCAGGCCGCGGCGCTGGCCGGCGACGACGAGGCCGGTGTCTTGAAAAATCGTATCACCCAGTTGCTGCGCATCGTCCGCCCGATAGGAGAACACGACTCCGCGCCGCGGGCGGCCGGAGACGTTGGCGGGCGAGCCGTGCAGGGTGAGGCAGTGGTGAATGCTGATCGATCCCGCGCGCGGCGTGATGGCGACGACCTTATCAGGGTGATCGCGCCACAAGTGCGAGGCGCGGCAGACGCCGTCGAATTTGCCGGTTTCGTCGAGGTGGTTCTGGGGCCCGAGCCGATGGCTGCCCTTTAGCATCGACATGCAGCCGTTCTCCGGGGTGGCGTCGTCGAGGTAGACGAAGACCGAGAGCAGCGATGTGTTGGTGTGCGGATAAAACATGAGGTCCTGATGCCAGCCGAACGCGCCCGTGCCCTTGGTCACGGCCTTGGTGGCGAGCTTCGAGTGTTGCATCTGGATGTCCGGGCCGAGCAGCGGAGTGATGCAGGCGGCGATGCGCGGATCGCAGGCCAGCCGGTGAAACGCCGGATGGCGCGTGGTGAGTTCGAGGAGATGAACGGTCTTCGTCTTGATGCCGTCCTCCTCGAGTTTGCGCTGGATGGCGGGCGAGCCTTCCGCGGCGCAGAGTTCCTCGACTTCGGCCGGGGTGAAGACGTCTTCGACCACGATAAAACCGTCGTCGTGGTAGTCTTGGATCTGGGCGGGACTCAGGGCGGGGTGGGTGACGGCGGACATGGGGAGAGAATAGCGAAAAATTCGAGGCCTGACAATGGAGCCTTCCCCGAAGTAATAGCACATTCTCATGAAAAACCTGCCTGCCGCGAACGGACCCCGATTGTGCTGGGGCGGCCGTTTTTCGTCCGCAGAGGATGTCGCCTGGCACAGTCACGCCGAGACCGAACTGGTGCTGGTGACGAGTGGCTCGTGTGAGATTGAGGTGGGAGAGCGCCGGCTGGCCGGAGTGGCGGGCGCGCTGTTCGTGCTGCCGGCCGAGGTGGCGCAATTTCAGCACACCTACGGGCCGGTGCGCACGACTTTCATTGGCTTGCGTGTGCCCTCTGGCGGCATGGATGAATCCGCGCGGGTGCTCACGCTAGCGGTCGGAGATCCGGCGACGGGCTGGCTGGAGCAATTGTGCGACTGGCCGTTGGTGCAACCGCCGCTAGGCGCCGACCTGGCGGGGCAATTGCTCAGCCTGCTGTTGCGGCGCATTCGCGAACTCGACGCGGTGCAGGGCACGCGGGCGCAGCGACACCCGGCGGTGGCCAAGGTGATTGCGTGGGTGGAAGAAAACCCCGCGATGCCGTGCACGCTCGACGAACTGGCGAAACTCGCGGGGGTGAGTGCAAGCCACCTCGGGGCGCTTTTCACGGCTGAGACCGGTGGCGGGCCCTTGCGCTATGTCCAGCGACGGCGGTTGGAGCGCGCGGCGTGGTTGTTGGAAAATCCCTACCTGCGCGTTCACGAAGTCGCGGCAGCCTGCGGTTATGAAGACGTGAACTATTTTGTGCGGCTCTTCCGGCGGGAGCATGGCGCGCCGCCGGGACGCTGGCGCAAGGTCAGGCCGACCACACTGTCTTGACGTTGACGAAGGCGCGGATGCCCCAAACGCCGAGCTCGCGGCCGAAGCCGCTTTGCTTCACGCCGCCGAAGGGCAGGGTCGGATCCGATTGCACGGCAGTGTTGATGCAAACCATGCCGGCGTCGAGTTCGGGCGCGAGTTCGCGGGCGCGGCGCCGGTCGCGCGTGAAGATCGCGGCGCCGAGGCCGTAAGGCGTTTGGTTCGCCAGCCGCACCGCCTCTTCGTCGGACCGCACGCCGATGACGGCGGCGACGGGACCGAACAGCTCCTCGTCATACGCGGGCATGCCCGGTTTGACGCGCGTGAGCACGGTCGGCGCGTAGAACCAACCCGACCCCGGCAGCGGCTTGCCGCCAAGGAGCAACTTTGCGCCGCGGCGCAGGCTCTTGGTGACTTGCGCGTGCAGGGCGTCCCGCAAATCGTGGCGCGCCATCGGTCCGACTTGCGTCGCCGGATCCGTGGGATCACCGACACGGAACCCAGCCATGGCCTTGACGAGTTTCGCTTGGAATTCGCTGCGCACCTTCTGGTGCACGATTAAGCGCTTGGCGCCGATGCAGCTCTGGCCGCTGTTGACGAGCCGGGCGGCGGCGCAGACCTGGGCGGCGTGGTCGAGATCGGCGTCGTCGAGGATCAAGTAGGGGTCGCTGCCCCCGAGCTCCAGCACGCAGGGCTTCAACGCTGCGCCCGCCATGGCTGCAACGGCTTTTCCGGCCCCGGTGCTGCCGGTGAGGGTGACGGCGGCGACGCGCGGGTCTTTGATGAGACTTTCGACGTCCTTGGCGGGCAGCATGAGGTTTTGCAGCAGGCCGGAAGGCAGGCCGGCATCGTGACCGACCTGCTCAATGGCGAGGGCGCAGCCGGAGACATTGGCGGCATGTTTGAGCAAGACGGGATTGCCTGCCATGAGCGCCGGCGCGGCGGCGCGAAACAACTGCCAGAAAGGAAAATTCCAAGGCATGATCGCGAGCAGAGGTCCGAGCGGCTCGTAGGAGACTTGCGCGGATTTGGGCGCGCCGGTGGGGTGCTCGTCGGCGAGAAAATCCGCTCCGTGCTTCGCATAGTAGTCGCAGACCTTGGCGCATTTTTCGATCTCGGCGCGCGACTGAGTGATCGGTTTGCCGACCTCGGCGGTGATCAGTTCGGCGAGATCGTCGCGCTGCGTGCGCAGGGTGCGCGCAAGGGCGCGGAGATGCTTGGCGCGGGTAGTGGGGGAAAGTTCGCGCCAGCCGAGGAAGGCGGCGTGCGCCTGCTTGAGCGCCGCCTCGAGCTGCACGGAACTGTGCGAACCGTAGATGTGAATGCGCTGCCCCGTCGCGGGGTTGATGGAAATCAGGGACATGCCCGGATTCTGGTGTCGCGGCCCCCCACCGCCAACGCAAAAGCAAGTGCCAACCGACGACGAGGAAATCGCTGCGAGTGCGCAAAAAAGCCGCCGGCGCGGGGCCGGCGGCTGGAAGTGAAACGTTGGCTCAGACGCTTTCGAGTAGCTTGTTGAGGCGCGCGACCATGGCAGTGGCGTCGTCGAGCAGGCCGGCGCTGATCAGGGCGTTGTCCAGCAATTGCTCGGCGACAAGCTTGGCCTTGTCTGGGGAGCCCGACTGCAGCTCGTGCAGGCGCTGGACGACGGCGTGGCGCGGGTTGATCTCAAGGTTGACCTTCACGGGCGCGGCGGCCTCGTCGCGGTTCATGGCCTTCATCATGCGGCGCATGTGGGGCGACATGAACTTGTCGGCGTTGACCGCGAGCACGGGCGAGTCCACGAGGCGATCGCTGGGCGCGACCTCGGCGACGCGGTCGCCGAGCGTGTCCTTGAGCCACTTCGCGAGGTCCTTGGCTTGGTCCTGCGACAAGCCGCCCTCGGGCTGGGGAAGGTCGGCGAGCTTCACGTCGGCGTGGTCGGCGGCGAGGAGCTTCTTGCCGTCGAACTCGCGGACGTTGGTCATGACGTATTCGTCGACCGACTCGTAGCAGAACAGGACCTCGAGGTTGCGGGCCTTGAAGCCCTCGAGGTAGGGGCCGCTCTCGATGGCGGCGCGGTTCGGGCCGATGAGGTAATAGATTTCCTTTTGCTCGGACGACATGCGCGAGACGTAGTCGGCGAGCGACGTGGTCTTGCCCTTATCGGTGAGCGAGGACTCGAAGCGCAGGAGCTTCACGAGCTGGTCCTTGTGGGCGAAGTCCGTGGCGGCGCCTTCCTTTAGGAACAGACCGAACTCGCCGTAAAACTTGTCGTAGCCCTCGGCGCGGTTCTTGGCTTCTTCCTCGAGGAACTTGAGGAAGCGTTTCGTGATGACCTTATTGAGCTTCTCGATGAGGGCCTTGTCCTGCATCGTCTCACGGGAGATGTTCAGCGGCAGGTCCTCGCTGTCGACGACGCCCTTGAGGCAGCGCAGCCACTCGGGCAGAAGGTCCTTGGGGCGGGCGTCGATCAGGACCTTGCGGCAGTAGAGCGAGACGCTGGGCTCGAGGCGGGCGAAGCCGAATTTCTCGGTGTTTTCCTGCGGGACGAAGAGGAGCGCGTTGATCGACAGCGTGGCGTCGGCGGAGAAGTGCAGGCGCAGGCGCGGGTCGTCGTGGGCGTGGGCCTGAAACTTGTAGAACTCGGTGTATTCCTCGTCCTTGATCTCGTTCTTCGAGCGCAGCCAGAGGGCTTGGATGGTGTTGACGCGCTTGCCGTTGAGGTTGATCGGGAACGACACGAACGCGCTGTAGCGCTCGAGGATCTCCTTCACCTTCCAGTCGGTGGCGAAGTCGCCGGCGTCGTCCTTGAGCTCGATGACGATCTTGGTGCCGCGGCGCTCACCCTCGCTGGGCTCAATCTCGTAGCTGCCGGAACCGTCGCTGGTCCAGACGTGGCCGGGCTCGTCGGAGCGCCACGAGCGTGAGTAAACCTTCACGGACTTAGCGGCCATGAACGCGGAGTAGAAGCCGACGCCGAACTGGCCGATGAGGTTGCTGTTCTTCGCGCCGCCTTCGCTCAGGGCCTTGAGGAATGCCTTGGAGCCGGAGTGGGCGATGGTGCCGAGGTTCTCG
>JAPOIC010000295.1 GCA_029979145.1 Opitutaceae bacterium | reverse complement strand
GTGCGACGTGAACTGCGCTTCACCGGCCGCGTGGTGGTGTCGCTGGATTCGCACGCCCACGTGACGCCGCGGATGCTGCAGCACGCCGAGCTCGTCACCGGCTACCGCACCTTTCCTCATCAGGATTTCGCCGAGACCGGACGTCGCGCCGCGCAGTTGCTGCTCAATGCCCCGGTCGCCAATTCGCGCACACTAGCCCGGATCGCCGCGCTGATTCCGCCGACAGCCACGCATCATGCGCGCGGGCATTTTGCCGAGATGCTGCGACGCGCCCGCGCCGCCGAGGCGGAACCCGGCATCATCGATGTCAGCCTGTTCCCGGTGCAGCCGTGGCTCGACGTCGCCGAGCTCGGCACCAGCGTGGTCGTGACGGCGACGGACCCGGCGCGAGGTGCGGCAGTCGCCCGCGACCTGGCCGCCGGTTGGTGGGCCAGTCGTGCCGACTGGGACGCCGGACTGCTTGATTGGAGCACCCTTCTCACCCGCCTGACGCCGGCGAAAACCGGACCTTGGTTCCTCGTCGACACGTCCGACGCCACGACCGGCGGAGCCACCGGCGACAGCGCCGAAGCCGTGGTGCAACTGTGGCCGCAGCGCGACTCGTTGAGTGGCGACGTATTGCTCTGGGCCGTGGATCCGGACGCGGCCACGAGCAACAACGAGTCCTTCGCGCTCGGTTCACAGCAATTCCCCGTGACGGGCACGACGCTCTTCCAAGGCGAATGCCGGTTCACGCCGCGCGGAGGCGCCTATACGGGACAGACATTTTCCTGCGGATCGACACGCGTCCTCGCAGCCGGCCGTCTACGTATCGTGATCACTTCGACCGGGTCACTCTGCGCGGACCCGGCGTTCTACGAATGCGTCGGCCTCAAGCCCGACGCCGCCCTCGCTGTGCAGGTCAAAAGCCTGATGGGCTGGCAGGCGGGCTACGGCGTGGGTCCGGAGCGCGGATTGCACTTCGACGGTCCCGGCGCGACGTCGCTGCACTTTGCGCGGTTGCCATTCACCGGCGCGCGCCGTGAACTCTGTCCGCTGCTCCCGGAACCCGCTACCCCTGTTTCCCTATGGCAATCGATCTGACTAGAAAAATCTGCCTCATCACCGGCGCCGACGAAGGCATCGGTTTCGGCGTGGTGAAAGGCTTCCTCGCCCGCGGCGCCCAAGTCGCCGCCGGCATGCTGCAGCCAGAAAAGTTCGGCGCACGCGCCGCCCCGGCTTTTGTCGTGAAGATGGACGTGACCCAGACCGATCAGGTCAACGCCGCCGTCGCCGCCGTCATCGCCAAGTTTGGCCGCATCGACGTGCTCATCAACAACGCCGGCATCTATCCGCGTTGCCCGGCTGACGAGATCACTTTTGAGAAGTGGCAACAGGTGCGCGACATCAACCTCGACGGCACCTGGCGGTGCTGCGAAGCCGTGATTCCCCACCTCAAACGCCAGGGCGGCGGCGTCATCCTCAACACCGGCAGCATCACCGTGCGCATGGGCATGGCCGAGCTCGCGCACTACGAGGCCACCAAGGGCGGGATTCTCGGGCTCACCCGCGGCCTCGCCCGCGACCTCGGCAAATACGGCATCCGCGCCAACTGCCTGCACCTCGGCGCCGTCCTCACCGAGGGCGAGGCCCGGCTCGGCATCGAGCCCAAGGCCCAGCTCGAACGCCTCAACAGCCGCCAATGCCTCCCCGGGCGACTCACGCCCGAAACGATCGAACCCACCTACGCCTTCTTCGCCTCCGACGACAGCGGCGACATCACCGGTCAAAGCCTGACCGTCGACCGCGGCTGGGTGCACGACTGAACGGGGAATCCTTTTTGCCCCTCGCCGCAAATTGTGTCTGGCCGCGGCGGCTATCGGACGCCCATGCTGGCGTGATGTTCGAGATCACCGGCACCATCAAAGTCATTTTCGACGAGCAAACCTTCGGCAGCGGCTTCAACAAGCGGGAGTTCGTGCTGACCATCGAGGACGGGCGCTTCCCGCAGGACGTGAAGTTCGAGTGCGTGAAGGACAAGACCGCCCTCGTTTCCGGGCTGAGCACGGGCGAGAAGGTGAAAGTCTTCTTCGACCTCCGCGGCCGCGAGTGGAAGGGCAACTACTATGTGAACCTCAACGCCTGGAAGCTCGAGCGCGTCGAGGGCGGCGACGCTACC
>JAPOIC010000265.1 GCA_029979145.1 Opitutaceae bacterium | reverse complement strand
CTCGTCGAGCGTGGCTTGGAACTGGTCCTGCGGCAGCGCGTAGATGGCGCGGGGCAGATTGAAGGACTCGATGGCGGGCAGGTCCCACCAGAGCTGGTTTTTCTGGCCGAGGACGAGGGCGAAGATCCGCCGGTAGGCGCTTTCGCGGCGGGGGGGATCGAAGCCGGCGACGCGGGCGCTTCCGCTGGTCGGGTAGATCAGGCCGGACAGCATCTTGAGCGTCGTGGTCTTGCCGGCGCCGTTGGGGCCGAGGAAGCCGACGAATTCGCCCTCCTGAATGGAAAAGGAAATATCCTTCGCCGCGTGCGTTTCCTCGAAGTCGCGCTTGAAGAGCCCCTTCACGCCGCCCCAGAAGCCGGGTTGCTTCTTATAGGTGCGGAAGACGCGGGTGAGGTTTTCGACTTCGATCATGAAGCGTGCACGAAAACAAAAAATCGTGCGGACGCAAAGGGAAGAACGGGGCGGGCTTGGCACGGCTGCTGCGTGCTGTATGCACCAAGCATGGCATTATTTTCGCGCGCCAGCCTTCTCCTTGTGCTCCTGGGCTCCGTGATCCCGGTCCGCGCGGTGGTCTTCAACCTGGTCGCGCCACCCGATCCGGTGGCGGCGGGCGGCGAGGTGCGGCTGAGCCTCGTGATCCTGAATCCGGTAAAGGAGGAGGTGCTCCTGCCGGTCGCCGAGCAGCTAACGGGAAAGCTTTCGAATGGGCAGCGCAACTGGGAGGTCGCGCTGCAGGCGCCCGCCATAGGCGGCCCCGTGGCGATCAAGGCCGGCTGATTTGCCGTCCGCGAATTTCGGGTGACGCTGCCACCCGACGCCCAAGGCCGCTTGGTGCTCGACCTCACCGAGCCGACGGGGGCGAAGGTGGCGCTTGAGGCGATCGAGGCGCCTGCCGTCCCCGCGGTTGCGAGTGCGCGTCCGCCATTGACGAATTTTACGCCGCAGCGCACCGCCGAGGGCTCGATTAGGCGGGCCTTCGCCAACCGCTTCGGCGCGCACGATCCGATCTATGTCATCTACGGCAATGAGCGGCTGGCGGCGAAATTCCAGTTCAGCTTCAAATACCGGATTTTGGGCGAGGACGCGTCGCTGGGCGACAAGCTGCCGGCCTTGAACCGGTTGTATTTCGGCTACACGCAGCGCTCGCTTTGGGACACGGATGCGGACTCCAGCCCGGTCTACGAAACGAGTTACTTGCCGGAGCTGATGTTTGAATCCCAGAAGGTCCTCGATCCGGATTCACCGGGCGGCTTCAAGTGGGTCGGCTATCAGGTCGGCGTGCGCCACGAGTCCAACGGTCAGTCGGGGGCGACTTCGCGCAGCGTGAACACGGTTTACGTGCGGCCGGGCTTTGCGTTCGGGCGCTTTGACGGCTGGCACGTGATCATCGCGCCCCGGTTGTCGTTCTACGTTTCGGACCTCAGCAACAATCCCGACATCGCGGACTACCGCGGCAACGTGGAGCTGCAGACGATCATCGGTCGTGGTAACGGCCCCGCGCTCGCGCTCACCAGTCGCATCGGCCAGGAGAGCGGAAAGGGGAGCCTGCAGTCCGACTTGACCGTGCCGGTGAAATTCGACCGCCTGTTCGATTTCGCCACCTTCGTGCTCGTGCAATACTGGGACGGCTACGGCGAAAGCCTGCTCGATTACGATCAGCGCTCGACCGGGGTGAGGGTGGAGTTCTCGCTCGTGCGCTGAGCGACTCGTGTAAGGTGGGCGGACCCGTCCCGGGGCCGCTTTCCCAGATAAGATTACACAGGAGGCAACGGAGAGAACGGAGGTGGAGCGCGTTGACCTTAACGCGCATGGTGGACGCGCAGGTCCCGCTGCGCGTTGCGGGCACGGGATGTGCCCGCCCACCTCAAGCCGGCAGCTCTCCGCCGAGGCGGCGGTAGTCGAGGATGCTGTGACTGATGTGCTGGGCGGATACGGTGCCGAGGTCGGTCACGAGGCGGGGGGGCGACACGTCCTTGCCGGCGGTCCAGAGCAGGCGGTGGGTGCCATCGTCATCGGCGGGGCTGAAGAGGCCGGGCATGAAGAAGTGCGAAGGCACGGTGCGTTTCACCTCGGTGTCGGGTCGGCAGGGGAAGGGGAAATTGACGTTGTGGATGGTGAAGCTCTTTGGAGCGATTGTGGGCAGGAGTTCGCCGGTCAGGCGGGCCGCATGCGCGGCGGAGACCTGCAGCGTGCGGCGCAACTCGCCGCCGGGCTCGCCGGCGTTGTCCTTCAGGTGGACGTAGACCTCCTCGGAAATGTCCTGTGAGAACGCGATGGCCGGCAGGCCGTGCAGCGCGCCTTCCCAGGCCCCGGCGACCGTGCCGCTGGCGATGATGAAAGCGAGGGTGCAGTTGAAGCCGACGTTGATGCCGCTCACCACCCCCTCGACGCTCCCGCTGGGGCGGGATTGCTCGGGGCTGGCCCCCGACGCGTTGGGGATGAGGTGGGCGAGGGCGATGTTGACGCAGTCGCTGGGGGTGCCGTCGACGGTCCAAGTCGGGCAGCCAAAGCCGCGGTCCACGGCGGCCGACTTCACCGAGCGGTTCCGGGTCTTCGACGCGCCGGTCCAGCTCTGCTCGCGCGCTGGGGCCACGACGTAGAGTTCGTGCCCGGCCTGCTTCAGCGCCGCCACGAGTTCATGCAGAAACACGGAATCAATGCCGTCATCGTTGGTGACCAGAAGCTTCATGGAAAAGGCCGAGTGTTGGCGTCGGCGACGGCCTGTCAGGCCTTTTCTTGCTCCAGTGTATTCGTTTCTGGTTCGTTGTGGGCGACGGGTCTTGAAATCGGTCACAGCTCGTCTCGCGCACTGATGG
>JAPOIC010000115.1 GCA_029979145.1 Opitutaceae bacterium | reverse complement strand
GGCGGGTGACTCGATCATGCCGGTGCTGATGATGTCGCCGATGGTGCGGGCGCGGACGTTGAGCTCGCGCACTTCCTCGGAGGGCTTGGGCGGGAGCAGGTCGGTGACGGGCAGCCATTGGCCGCCGCGGCGAACGCAGGAGCGCGGATGCGTGAAATAGATCGTCGGCACCTCGAGGCGCTCGCGCTTGATGTATTCCCACACGTCCATCTCGGTCCAGTTGGAGATGGGGAAGGCGCGCATGTGTTCGCCGGGATTCACGCGGGTGTTGTAGAGGTTCCAGATCTCCGGGCGCTGGTTCTTCGGGTCCCACTGGCCGAAGCTGTCGCGGAAGCTGAAGAAGCGTTCCTTGGCGCGGGCCTTTTCCTCGTCGCGGCGGGCGCCGCCGATGAGGCAGTCGAAACGAAACTCCTCGATCGCGGCGAGCAGGGTGGGGATCTGCAGGCGGTTGCGGGAGATCTCGCCCGGCGCGGCGGTGGCGATGCCGGAGGCGAGCGCGTCCTCGACCTTGCGCACGATCAGCTTGGCGCCGAGCTCCTTGGCGCGGCGGTCGCGAAAGTCGTTGAGCTCGGGAAAGTGGTGGCCGGTGTCGACGTTGAGCAGCGGCATCGGCAGATCGGAGGGCCGGAAGGCCTTCTCGGCGAGGCGCAGGAGACAAATGGAATCCTTGCCGCCGGAGAAAAGAATGGCGGGCCGCTCAAATTCGCCGGCCACTTCACGCATGATGTGAATGGCCTCGGCTTCGAGATACTGCAGGTGATCGAGATGGTAGTTGGACACGAAAGAGAAGGTGGCGAAGGGATGGTGCTTGTAGGGCGGGGTTTCCAAACCCCGCCTCGAAATCTGTCAGGCGCGCGAGTCGGCGGGGATCGGAGTCTCCGCCCTACACCGGTGGGTTGCGGCACAGTCCATGGTCAGAGGCCGGTGCCGCCGCGCACGGTGTCGACGGCTTGCTTGCCCCAGGCGGCGTGGAGGCCGCACTCGCGCTTTTCGTCGGCCTTGGCGGGATCGAAGTAGTCCCACTCGTTGGGCAGTTGGTGCTGCTCGAGGTAGGACTCCATGTCGGCGTCGCTCCAATAAAACACCGGGCTGATCTTCAGCGCGCCGAAGTTCGCGTCGGCGGAAACGATGTCGAGGCCGGCCCGGTTCGGGTTCTGCACCTTGCGGAGCGCGGTGATCCAGATCTTCGGCGCGAGCTCGCGCATGCCGCGCTGGAACGGCTCGAGCTTCATCTGCGTGCTGAATTCCTTGAGGCCCGCTTCATCGGACGTGTCGGGCACGGGGCCGTAGACGGCGTCGCGATGCGCGACGGTGAGGCGCGGTAGGTAGGGCTTGAGGTTCAGGCCGAGCTGCGCGCGCAGCTGCTCCGCGTGCTTGTAGGTGGCCGGGCGGTTGTAGCCGTGGTCGACCCAGAGCACGGGGATGTCGGGCAGCGCCTGCGTGGCGAGGTGCAGCACGACCGCCTCGTAGGGACGGAAGTTGGTGGAGACGATGGCCGAGCCGGGCGCCTGCGCCACAGCCCACTGCACGATCTCGAGCGGCGTTTTTTCGCGCAGCTCCTCGTTCCAGACGGCGATTTTTTCCGGCGTCATGGCGGCCTTAGTTTTGCGCCGCCGCGGCGTCGTCGAGTTCGGGCCAGATCACGCGGGCGGCAAAGTCGCCGAAGCGTTCGCCGGACGTGCGCTCGGCCTTCCAGCGCGTGAGGAGCGGGCCGAGTTCGGCCTCGAGATCGATCTCCTTGATCATCTCTTTGTAAACGCGGTTGAGGCGCGTGCCGGAGGCGTTGCCGCCGACCCAGAGCTGGTAACGGCCGGGGCCTTTGCCCACGAACGCGATCTCCGCCATGTAGGGACGGGCGCAGCCGTTGGGGCAGCCGGTGGAGCGGATGATGATTTCCTCGCCGCCGAGGCCGAGTTCGCCGCCGAGTTTCTCGATGCGGTTGATGAAGCCGGGGAGCGCGCGCTCGGATTCCGCGAGGCCGAGGCCGCAGGTTGGGAGCGACGGGCAGGCCATGGACGCGGCGTGCATGATCGACGCTTGGTCGGAGACCTTCACGCCGTGCGATGCGAGCAGGGCCTCGATGCCGGCGCGGTCGGCGTCGGTGACGTTGGCGAGAATGATGTTCTGGTTGGCCGAAAGGCGGAACTCCACGGACGGAAACTGATCCGCGACCTGGCGCAGCGCGGCCTTCAGGGTGTGGCCCTCGACGTCCTTGATGCGGCCGGTCTCGACGTAGAGCGTGAGGAACTGGCTGCCATCGACGGCGCGGTGCCAGCCGTAGAGATCGCCGGTGGTGGCGAACTCGTAGGCGCGCACCGGGCCGAGCGTGAAGCCCGTGCGGGCGTTGATCTCGGCGCGTAGCCAGTCGACGCCCTTTTCAGCGACAACATACTTCAGGCGCGCGTGCTTGCGGTCGGTGCGATCACCGAAGTCGCGGTGGATGGTGAGCACGGCCTTGGCCACGTCGACGACCTTGTCTGCGGGGAGGAAACCGACTACGTCGCCGAGGCGCGGGAAGGTCGCCTGGTTGTTGTGGCTGCGGCCCATGCCGCCACCGACCACGACGTTGTAACCGAGAAGGGTGTCGCCGTCGGTGATCGCGATGAAGCCGAGGTCGTTGGTGAAGACATCCATGTCGTTCACCGGCGGGATCACGAGGGACGCCTTGAATTTTCGGTGCAGGTAGGTCTTGCCGTAAAGCGTGTCGACGAAGTCCTTGTTCGCCTTGTCTTCGAGGTCGAGCTGCACGCCGTCGATCCAGATGGAGTGGTAGGCTTTGGTCTGCGGGGCGAGGGCGTCGGCGAGACGCACGCTGTCCTGATAAACCAATTCGCGCGCCTTGGTAGTCGCGGGCGTGGGCGAGGCGGTGATGTTGCGGTTCACGTCGCCGCAAGCCGCGAGGGTGGAGAGGAGGCTCTCGTTGATCTTCTTGATCAAGGGCCCGAGGCCGTGCAGCAGCACGCCATGGAACTGGATGCTCTGGCGGGTGGTGAGGCGCAGGGTTTGGTTGCCGTAGTCGTCGGCTAGCTGGTCGAAGACTGCATACTGGGCCGCCGTCATGACGCCGCCCGGGATCCGCCCGCGGATCATCATCATGTATTTCTTGCCCGTCTTGCGCAGGTCGCGATCGTCCTGCTGGTAGGCGCCGTGAAACTTGAGGAATTGCGTGTCGTCGTCCGAAAACCGGTCCGCCGCCGGGTCCGCCATGGTGGCGGCCAGGGTGCCGGCAAGCGTCGGGACGGCGTCCTTCAGCACTTCATTGTGGGACAACTTGGGGGATTCAGTATCGGCCATGACAAAAATTGGAGTTGATTAATTAAGTGAAGAACTAAAGAAAAAGCTAACTAGATGAGTAAAGAACAAAAGTTTGCTTATGACAGGGGCCTCCCAAGCGGGCGGGTGACCTTGGTCGGCGCTGGACCTGGAGCGGTCGATTTGCTGACGATTCGTGGTCAACGTGTTCTCGCCGAGGCGGATGTGGTGGTCTACGACGACCTCGCCAATGCCGCGCTCCTCGATTTCTGCCCGCCGGAGGCGAAGCGCATCTATGTGGGCAAGCGCGCGGGTGTGCACTACGTCCCGCAGGAAGAAACCTGCCGCATCCTCATTGAAGAAGCCCGGAAAGGCCTGCATGTCGTGCGCCTAAAAGGCGGCGATCCGTTGGTTTTTGGTCGCGGAGGCGAGGAAATCGCCGCGCTGGCGGCGGAGAACATCCCCTGCGCGGTGGTGCCGGGGGTAACGGCGGCGATCGCTGCGGGCGCGAGCCTTGGGGTGCCGTTGACGCATCGCGAGCACGCCTCGGCGGTGGTGTTCGTCACCGGCCACGAATGCGCCGGCAAGAAGCCGGACCAGGCGACCGTGGACTGGGCGGCGCTGGCGAAGACCGGCGCGACGCTGTGTATTTACATGGGCGTGCGTCGCCTGCCGGAAATTTCGGAATCGCTGCAGGCCGGCGGCTTGGCCGGCACCACGCCGGTCGCGGTGGTGGCCAATGCGACCTTGCCGGCCCAGGCCGCGCACATCACGACCCTCGCGGCCGCGCCGTTGCTGTCGGAAACGCTCAAGGGGCAACCCGCGCTGATCATCGTCGGCGAAGTGGTGCGCTGGGCGGAGTTGCAGCAGACGATGTCGGCGCTTCAACTCGCCGGGTGAAACTGCTCCTCGTGGACAACGGCTCGCTGGAGCCGGCGGCGACGCTCAGCTTGCGCGACTTGGCGCGACGCCTGGGTGCACGGATTGATCGCGATGTAGTTCCGGTTTCGCTGCTGCACGCGAACAAAGTGCCGGTTGAGTCGCTCGACGGTGTGCCCGCGGTCATCGTGGAGGATTTTCTACGCACCGAACTAGCCGCGGGCGAAAACCACTTTGTTGTGCTCCCGCTTTTCCTCGGCCGGAGTCGCGCCATCACGGAATACCTCCCGGGCATCGTGGCCAAATTGCAGCCGGAGTTTCCGCTTCTTTCCGTGCGCGTCGCGCCGGTGTTGCACCGTGCGGGCGAAAAGGATCTTGCGCGGATGCTGGCGGATCGCGTGCGCGACGTGGCGACGCCAGACTTTGTCCGGGGCGAACCTGTGCGCGTGGCGCTGGTGGATCATGGCAGCCCGATTCCAACCGTGACCGCGGTGCGCAACGAAGTCGCCGCGCAGCTCGCGCACGAGCTTGGCGAGACGGTGGCCGCCGTCGCACCGTGCAGCATGGAGCGGCGGCCCGGCCCGGAGTATGCGTTCAATGATCCACTGCTGGCGGATCTGCTGGCGCGCGAACCGTGGTCTTCGGGCCCCGTGATTGTGGCGCAGCTTTTTCTGCAGCCCGGCCGGCATGCCGGTGACGACGGCGACTTGGCGCAGATCAGCGCAACGGTGATGGCCGCGTCGCCGGCGCTGCGCGTGGTGCGCACCACGCCATTGGCCTCGCATCCGGGTTTGATCGACCTGCTGGCGGGCCGCTTCATGGATGTCACAGCCGCGGATTGAAGCCGGCGGGCGCGGCGGTTTACTCGCGCCATGACCCCGAAGCAGTTGGCGAAGTTTTTCCCCCTCGGTCCGGACTCGCTCCCGCAGCCCGGCGTGCCCAAGGGCCGCGTCGAGGCGCGGAAGTTTGCCAAGAGCCGGGTGTTTCCCGGCACGGTGCGCGACTATTGCGTCTACGTGCCGGCGCAGTATCGCGCGTCACGACCGGCGTGCGTCTTGGTGGTGCAGGACGGTCACGCGCACCTCTTTGGCGGCCGGTGGAATCTCGCGGTGGTGCTGGACAACCTGATCCACCAGCGCGCGATGCCGGTGACGATCGGCGTATTCATCAATCCCGGCAAGGTGCCCGCGGCGCGCGCCGGCGGCGCCGATCGCGACAACCGCAGTCTTGAATACGATACGCCGGGCGATCGCTATGCCCGCTTCGTGCTGGATGAAATCCTGCCCGAGGTGGCGCGCGACTACCGGCTGCGGACGGACGGCAACAGTCGTGCAATTTTTGGCGGCAGCAGCGGCGGCATGTGCGCGCTCAACGCCGCGTGGTCGCGGCCGGACGCGTTTCAACGCGTGGTCTCACAGGTGGGCTCGTTCACGCCGATGCGCGGCGGCCATGACTTCTCGGCGCAGGTGCGGCTGGCGGCGCCGAAGCCGCTCAAAGTTTTCCTGCAGGCTGGAGCCGAGGACCTGGATGTGGTCAACGGCCAATGGTGGATCGCGAATCTCGAGATGCTCGCGGCGCTGCGCTACGCGGGCTACGACGTGAATCACGTCTGGCACAAACGCGCGGGGCACAACGAATACCACTGCAATATGGTCGCCCCGGACGCGTTGCGCTGGGTGTGGAGCGATTACCCGAAAAAGCCCGTGGCGGGACGCGGTTCAAAACAACCGATTGTCCAATTACTCGCGCCGCAGAAGAACTGGCGCGAGCTCACGACGACCAAGAATGCGACACGAGAACCCAATCGAGCCGTGAGCAAGGACGGAAGTGCCTACGTGGCGGAAACCGCGCGCAACCGCGTGGTGTTGATCGACGGGCTGGGCAAATCGCGCGTGGTGGTCAAGCTGCCGAAGCCGGTGGCGTTGGCATTGACGCCGGACGAGGCCCAACTCGTCATCGCGACGGCCGATGGCAGCGATACCCGGATTGCGGTCATCGCCGCCGATGGCGGGCTCGCTTCAGTCGAGCCGTATTTTCGCCGGATCGATGACGCAGCTTCACCCTCCGGGAAGAACGTCGCCATCGCGATGGCGAAGCCGGGCTGGTTGATCACGGCTTCGGAACACGCGATCCAGTTCAACAACAGCAACGGTTTGCCCTCGGGCATTATGCCTGCGCCGGGCGCCGCACCGATCACCGACTTGTGGCTGGGCGGACCGAAGCGCGACATGCTTTGGGTGGCCTGCGGCGGGCGATGGTTTTACCGCAAATTGCGGCTGATTGAATCGCTCTGGTGCTGACGCGAATGTGAGGCGGGGTCGCCGACCCCGCCTCAGCAAATCCGCCGCGCGGGCTTGAGGAAACTGTTGTCCCAGTCGCTGATCTGCAACGGAAGTTTCCGCCAGTAATACTTCAGGTCGTCGCTCTTCCAGTCGGCGTAGATCTCCTCCCACGTCAGCGGGCAGTGCGGGTTAAGCGAGCTGT